>NZ_JAPFCE010000099.1:0-15308 GCF_026240895.1 Pseudomonas sp. DCB_AW | reverse complement strand
CCCCCCCCAGTGTTCAAGCAAAAGAAGGCATACCCGCTGGCATCTCGTGTCTGGAGTACAGCCTTGTGCTCTTCCTATATACGGGCGGGTCATGTGATCACTGCGGTATCGGCAACGCCAGGGTGATGCAGAAAATAGGCGCCTGACCAGGCTGGCAAAGGCTGCACACTTCCCGGTAGGAGCAGCCTTGCGCTGCGAAGAGGCCAGTGAAAATGACGAAGATCTACGGGGCTGTCGCCGGCCTCTTCGCAGCACAAGGTGCTCCTACAAAGGGCGGGTCATGTGATCACTGCGGTATCGGCATCGCCAGGTTGATGCAGAAAACACGTGCCTGAGCCTGGCATGCAATGGCTGCACACTTCCCGGTAGGAGCAGCCTTGTGCTGCGAAGAGGCCAGTGAACATTACGAAGATCAACGGTGCTGTCGCCGGCCTCTTCGCAGCACAAGGCTGCTCCTACAAAGGGCGGGTCATGTGATCACTGCGGGAGTGGCATCGCCAGGGTGATGCAGAAGGTAGTACCCGCCTGCTCGGTCGATGTGACCGAAACTTCACCTGCATGCGCCTGGGCTATCTGCCTGACAATAAACAGTCCCAGCCCAATGCTGCCGGCCTTTGCAGCCCGTTGCTGGCCGCGTACCAGCGGCTCGAACAGGCGCCCAAGCAGCTCGGCAGGGATGGGTACGCCCCAATTGTGTACGCTCACGGTAGCTGCACGCCCATAACTGCGCGATGTCACTTGTATGGGCGCACCGCGCTCGCCATAGGCGACGGCATTGGCGACCAGGTTGCTGACGGCTTGATGAAGGCGGTCCTTGTCGAACAGGGCGCTGCGCTCGCCCAGGTGCAGGTGAATCAAGGGGTAATCGGGGCAGGTCAGGCGCAGCTCTTCCACGCACCTTGCAACAGCCTCTGACAGGTCGCACAGCACAGGATGCAGGGCAATGCCTCGCCCTTCTTGCAGCAACGTGTAGTCCAGAAGGTCCGCCACCAGCCGCTGGGCCCGCGCCACCGAATCGCTGATGGTGCCCAGCAGCTTGAGCGTATCGGCAGTGTGCTGGCGACGCGACAGCAACTCTGCAGCCATGCTCACGGCCTGCAGCGGTGTACGCAGGTCATGGCAGACCATGCCCAGCATCTGCTGGGGCGACACGGTCGGCTTGTACATCGGCGCCGGTAAAGGGGGCATCAGGGCGAGGGAAAGCACGGGGCAAACTCCTATGGCGGAACAGGTTCAACGGGAGGCAGGAGCAGCATGTGCCCTCTACCCGGGCGGGTCTGTTCGCTACCGTACAGACCCAGCCTGCCTGCCCCACGCACACTGCTTATCTACCGGTCAGCTCACGGCACCCGACACCCATGGACAACCCTTGGCTTCGCGCACTCAGCTACGTGCAACGCCTGGCCAACCGTGCCCGGCGCTGGCGCGCGCCACGGCACGCGTTCACTTACGAAAGCCTGCTGCGCTCGGAGCTGTACAGCGCCAAGCAACTGGCCGAGCACGGCACCTGGCTCGCCAGCCAGCACCGCTTGAGCCAGTTGCCTGCCGACGATTCGCTGCTCGACCGCCTGGCCGATAACGAACGCATGCTCTACGCAAGCTGTACCGCCCTCGCCGCCGCCCTGCCCGACTCACGCCCGACGCTGCCTGCCGCGCAGTGGTTGCTCGACAACTTCTACCTGGTCGAAAGCCATATCCGCATCGCCAAACGCCACCTGCCCAGCGATTACAGCCTGCAACTGCCCCGGCTAGACAATGGCGCCTCAAGCGGCTTGCCGCGGGTCTATGACATTGCGCTGGAAACTATCTGCCACGGCGATGGCCGGGTCGACGTCGAGAGCCTGAGCCACTTCGTCGAGGCCTATCAGCAAACCGCCACGCTGACCCTGGGCGAGCTCTGGGCGATCCCGATCATGCTGAGGCTGGCGCTGATCGAGAACTTGCGCCGCGTGGCCGCACGGGTCATGGCCAACGGGGCGGATCGCGACCTAGCCAATGGCTGGGCCGACACCCTCAGCGAAACCGCCGAACGCGATGCCAAAAGCGTGGTGCTGGTGGTGGCCGACATGGCCCGCTCGGAGCCACCGATGACCGCCGCCTTCGTCGCCGAGCTGGCCAGGCGACTGCAGGGCCACAGTAGCGCGTTGACCCAGCCACTGGCCTGGATCGAGCAACTGCTGGGCGAGTCGGCAATGAGCATCGAGCGCCAGGTGCAGCTCGATGCGCAACAACAGGCTATCGACCAGGTCTCCATCAGCAACAGCATCGGCAGCCTGCGGCTGCTGTCGACCGTGGACTGGCGGCTGTTCGTCGAACACCTGAGCCATGTCGAGCAAGTACTCGGCCAAGACCCCGCCGCCGTATACGCAGCCATGGACTTCGCCAGCCGTGATCACTATCGGCACATCGTAGAACAGCTGGCGCGGCACAGCGCCTTCAGTGAAGAGCAGGTGGCACACACCGCCATCGAACTGGCGCGTGCCGCAAGCGCGACGTCGCACCCACAGGCAGCCCACGTCGGCTATTACCTGGCAGGCGCTGGCCTGGCGTTGCTGGAACAGCGCCTGGGGGCGCGGGTGGCGCTTGCCGAGCGCTGGCAGCGCCTGTTGCACCGGGCACCGTTGGCGTTCTACCTGGTGCCGTCGGCGCTGCTCTCGTGCCTGCTGGCCTGGGGCTTCGTCGCGGGCATGGCTGCCGAGGGCTGGCCTGCCTGGGCAGTGACGGCCATGGCCCTTCCCGTGCTGCTGACCACCAGCCGGCTTGCCATCGGCCTGGTCAACTGGCTGGTGACACTGACCGTGAAGCCTGCGTTTCTGCCACGGCTGGACTACGCCGCGGGGATTCCCGTCGAGGCCCGCACCCTGGTCGTGGTGCCGAGCCTGCTGGGCAACGCGGCCGACGTCGAAGAGCTGGTCGAAGGCCTTGAGGTGCGCTACCTGGCCAACCGTGATGACCACCTGCATTTCGCGCTGTTGAGCGACTTCATGGACGCCCCCACACAAACCTGCGCCGAAGACACGGCCCTGCTCGACCTCGCCAGTGACGGTATTGGTGCACTGAACAAGAAATACGGTGAGCGCTTCTTCCTGTTGCACCGGCCGCGGCTGTGGAACCCCACCGAGCGATGCTGGATGGGCCACGAGCGCAAGCGCGGCAAGCTCGCAGCGCTCAATGCCCTGCTGCGCGGACGCGGGGCCGAGTGCTTCATGCGCATCGTCGGCGACCTGCGCACGCTCGATCGGGTGCGCTACGTCATCACCCTGGACACCGACACCCAGTTGCCACGCGATGTGGCGCAGAAGTTTGTCGGTGCCATGCAGCACCCCTTGAACCGCGCCTGCTTCGATGCCGACAGCGGCCGCATCCAGTCAGGCTACGCGATCCTGCAACCACGGGTCGGCATCAGCCTGCCCAGCGTGTCGCGCTCCCCCTACGCCCGCCTGTTCGGCAGCGATGCCGGGGTCGACCCTTACACCCTGGCGGTGTCGGACGTGTACCAGGACCTGTTCCTCAGTGGCTCCTTCATTGGCAAGGGCATTTACGCCGTGGATGCCTTCGAGCGGGCCCTGGACGGGCGCTTTGCCGACAACCGTGTACTCAGCCACGACCTGATCGAAGGCTGCTACGCCCATGCCGGCCTGCTCAGTGACGTGCAGTTGTTCGAGGCGTATCCGGCGCGTTACAGCGCCGATGTAAAGCGCCGCCACCGCTGGATACGCGGCGATTGGCAACTGCTGCCGTGGCTGGTGCCGTGGCTGCGCACCGGCGTCGAAGGCCAGGCGCAGCGCCCGCTGAGCGCGCTGTCGCGGTGGAAGATCTTCGACAACCTGCGCCGCAGCCTGGAGCCGGCCGCGCTGCTGACGGCATTGCTGTGGGGCTGGTTGGCCAGCACCACGCCGCTGCTGTGGACCGTCGCGCTGCTGGGCCTGCTGCTGACCCGCCCACTGCTGGACACGCTGCTCGAACTGGTGCGCAAGACCACTGATGTGCCACTGGCCGAGCACCTGCTTGCCGCCCTGCACACCTCGGGCATCTACTTCGTGCGGGCCGGGTTGTCGCTGGCCTGGTTGCCGTTCGAGACCCGCTACAGCCTGGATGCCATCGCCCGCACGCTGTGGCGGCTGACCGTGAGCAAACGCCGGCTGCTGCAGTGGAACCCTTCGCGGGAGGATGAACGCAACAGTGCCGATACCCTGCAGGCGGTGTATCGCGAGCAATGGGTACAGCCCGCCCTGGTGCTGCTGCTGACGGGCGCCTTGGCGCTACACCCCAGTGTCCTGCTGCTGGCGTCGCCCATTCTGGCGCTGTGGCTGCTTGGCCCGGCCCTGGCCTGGTGGCTGAGCCGCACGCGCGGGCGCAGCGTGTTTGCACCGCAGGCCCAGGACTTGCGTTTTCTGCACCGGCTGGCCAGGCGCAATTGGGCCTTCTTCGACCGCCATGTAGGCCCTGCCGACAACTGGCTGCCGCCCGACAACCTACAGGAGCCGCCCTTCCCCAACATCGCTCACCGCACGTCGCCGACCAACATCGGCATGGCCCTGCTCTCGCACTTGGCCGCCCATGATTTTGGTTACCTGACGGCCGGCCGCCTGTTCCAGCGCCTGACCCAGATGCTCGACAGCCTGGACCACCTGGAGCGCTACAAGGGGCACTTCTACAACTGGTACGACACCCAGACCCGCGCGCCCTTGCACCCGCTGTATATTTCTGCGGTGGACAGCGGCAACCTGGCGGCCCTGCTGCTGACGCTCAAGCCTGGGCTGCTGGCGATGGCCGATACCCCTGTGCTTGACCGCCGCTTGAGCCAGGGCCTGCTGGACACGCTCGATATCCTGCACGAAACGTTCGCCACCGCAGGCCGGGCTGGCGAACCGCTGGAAGCGCTGGGCAAACAGCTGCGGCAAGCCCATGAGCAACCGGCCCCGTTGCCTGCCTCGTTGATGCAGCAGCTCGCCGAGCAAGTACAAGGGCTGATCCAACAATACGCCCCGCCCGCTACCGAGGCCGACGATTGCCTGTTCTGGCTGGAGGCCCTGCATCAGCAATGCCTGGACCTGGCTGGCGAAATTCAGGCCTTGCAACTGCCACCCGGCAATGCGCCGGCGCTTCAGGCCGCGTTGAGCTGGCGCCAGCTTGCGCAGCTAGAGCCGGACCACTGGCCCGCCGACGAACGCCTGACCGTGGCCACCGTCCGCACGCAGGCCTGCCAGCGCATCGAGCAAGCGCACAGCCTGGCGCAGCGGATCGCCGCCATCGCCAGCATGGACTTCAGCTTCCTCTACGACACCCAGCGCGACCTGTTCGCCATCGGCTACAACGCCGATGAACATCGCCTGGACACCGCGTTCTACGACTTGCTGGCCTCGGAAATGCGCCTGACCAACTTCGTGGTCATCGCCCAGGGCCAAGTCCCCCAGGCCAGTTGGTTCGCCTTGGGCCGGCTACTCACCAGCAATGCCGGCGTGCCGGTGCTGTTGTCGTGGTCGGGGTCGATGTTCGAATACCTGATGCCGCTGCTGGTGATGCCGAGCTACGAAGGCACCTTGCTCGACCAGACCTGCCGCGCCGCGGTCGAACGGCAGATCGACCACGGCAACCTGCTGGGCATCCCATGGGGCGTTTCTGAGTCGGCCTACAACGCCCTGGACGCTCACCTGAACTACCAATATCGCGCGTTTGGCGTACCCGGCCTGGGCCTCAAACGCGGCCTGGGCGAAGAACGCGTGGTCGCCCCCTACGCCAGTGCGCTGGCCCTGTTGGTAGCGCCGGGCGCCGCCTGCCGTAACTTGCAACGCCTGAGCACCCTGGGGCTGGCTGGCCGCTTCGGGCTGTACGAAGCCATTGACTACAGCGAGGCGCGCCTCCCCCCGGGCCAGAGCGCCGTGGTGATCCGCTCGTTCATGGCTCACCACCAGGGCATGAGCCTGCTGGCCCTGACTTCCTTGTTGCTGGACAAACCCATGCAACGGCGCTTCACCTCCGACCCGCAATGCCAGGCCAGCCTGCTGCTGTTACAGGAACGCGTGCCGAAAACCGCCGCGCCGTACCTGCATACCCTGCAGGCACCGGCCGTGGACGCGGCAGGCCACACAGGCGAAACCCGGCTACGGGTGTTCAGCGAACCGAACCGGCGCCACCCCGCCGTGCAACTGCTTTCCAATGGCCGCTACCACGTCATGGTCAACCATGTCGGCAGTGGCTACAGCCAGCGCAATGGCTTGGCCGTGACCCGTTGGCGCGAAGACGCCACCCGCGATGACTTGGGCAGCTTCTGCTACCTGCGGGACGTCGCCAGCGGTGCATTCTGGTCAACCACTTACCAGCCCACGCGGCACCGCGGCAGTAATCAGGAGGCTATTTTCAGCGATGGCCGCGCCGAGTTCCGCATCCGTGAAAACGACTTCGACTGCCATACCGAAATAGCCGTGTCCCCCGAAGACGACATCGAACTGCGACGCCTGCACCTGACCAACCACAGTGACCAGCCGCGCACCCTGGAGCTGACCAGCTACGCCGAAGTGGTGCTGGCACCGGCGCTCAGCGATGCCCTGCACCCGGCATTCAGCAAGCTGTTCGTGCAGACCGAACTGGTCCGCCCGCTGCAGGCCATCATCTGCACCCGGCGGCCGCGCTCGCAGCAGGACGCGGTGCCGTGGATGTGCCATGTGCTGGCCGTGCATGGCGCCGACATCGATGCGGTGTCTTACGAAACCGACCGTGCGCGTTTCATCGGCCGTGGCCGCACACTGGTGGCCCCGGCGGCACTGGACCGCCACACCGAGGCCTTGTCCGACAGTGCCGGGGCAGTGCTCGACCCGATCGTGGCGATTCGCTGCCGCATCAGCCTGGCGCCTGGCCAGAAGGCCACGGTCGACCTGGTCACCGGCGTGACCGACAGCCGCGACGCCTGCCTGCAGCAGATTGCCAGGTACCGCGACCGGCACTTGGCCGACCGGGTGTTCGACCTGGCCTGGCCCCATAGCCAGGTGCAGTTGCGACAGCTGAATGGGTCGCTCAACGATGCCCGGCTGTTCGAGCAGATGGCCGCGTCGGTGCTCTACCCCAACGCGGCGCTGCGGGCCAGCGGCGCCCTGCTGGCCAGCAACCGGCGCAGCCAGTCGGGCCTGTGGGGTCAAGGGCTGTCGGGGGACCTGCCGATCGTGCTGGTGCAGATTGCTGACCCGGCCAACTTGCACTTGGTCAAGCAAATGGTGCTCGCCCATGCCTATTGGCGACAGAAGGGTTTGGCGCTGGACCTGGTGATCTGGAACGAAGACCAGGCCGGCTACCGCCAGCAATTGCAGGAGCAGATCATGGGCATCGTCACCTCCGGCAGCGAGGCGGCGCTGCTCGATCGCCCCGGCGGGATCTTCGTGCGCCCGGCGCAGCAACTGTCGGCAGAGGACCGCACCCTTACCCTGTCGGTGGCGCGGCTGGTGCTCAGCGACAGCCACGGCACGCTGGCCGAGCAATTGCATCACCGCCACGCGCCGCCTGCCCCCGCCGTGTTCGAGACAACCCTGGCCTACCCCCCGAGCAAACTCGATAGCCGCTCGCTGGCAGACGCACCGGCACGGGTGCTGGGCAACCGCTACGGCGGTTACAGCGCCGATGGCCGTGAGTACGTCATCGCCCATGCTGATGGCCTGCCACCCCCGGCGCCGTGGGTCAATGTCCTGGCCAACCCGCAGTTTGGCAGCGTGTTGTCGGAGGCCGGCAGTGCCTATACCTGGTACGAGAACGCCCACGAATACCGCCTGACCCCTTGGCACAACGACCCGGTTTGCGACCCCAGCGGCGAAACCCTTTACCTGCGTGACGAAGACAGCGGGCAGTGTTGGTCGCCCACCCCGATGCCTTGCCCAGGCCCTGGCCGTTATCGCACCCGGCATGGCTTTGGCTTCAGCGTTTTCGAATACGCCGACGACGGCCTGGACAGCGAGCTATGGGTGTATGTCGCGCTGGATGCGCCGATCAAGTTCAGTCGGCTCAAGCTGCATAACCGCTCGACGCAGGCGCGACGGTTGTCGGTGACCTGCTTTGTCGAGTGGGTGCTGGGCGACCTGCGCAGCAAGTCGGCCATGCACGTGGTGACTGAAATCGACCCGGCCAGCGGCGCCGTGTTTGCCCGTAACCGCTATGCCGAGGCGTTTGCCCGGCATGTGGGCTTTGTCGATTGCGACCTGCCCTTGTATGGCATTACCTGTGACCGCAGCGAGTTCCTCGGGCGCAATGGCGATTGCCAAGCCCCGGCAGGCCTGCGCCAGGCGCGGCTGTCAGGGCGCACGGGCGCCGGGCTGGACCCGTGCACGGCCGTGCAGGTCAGCGTCCTGCTGCAAGCGGGCGAAAGCCGCGACGTGGTGTTCCGCCTGGGTGCCGGGCCAAACGCCGAGGCCGCCAGCCACTGCGTGCAGCAATACCGAGGGCTGCGCGCGGCCCTGGACGCACTGGCAAAGGTCCAGGCCTACTGGCGCGACACCTTGGGCAGCGTGCAGATCGAAACCCCCGAGCCGTCCCTGGATGTGCTGGCCAACGGTTGGTTGCTGTACCAGGTGATTGCCTGCCGTTTCTGGGCGCGCAGCGGCTTTTACCAGTCCGGCGGCGCCATCGGTTTTCGCGACCAGTTGCAAGACAGCATGGCCATGCTCCACGCCACCCCAGCCCTGGCCCGACAGCACCTGCTGGCGTGCGCCGCGCACCAGTATGCCGAAGGCGATGTGCAGCACTGGTGGCACCCACCGCTGCAGCGCGGGGTGCGTACCCGCTGCTCCGACGACTTGCTGTGGCTGCCGCTGGCAACCAGCCGCTATGTGGCACTGACAGGCGACCACGCGGTGCTGGACGAGCCGGTCGGGTACCTGCAGGGGCGTGCGCTGAATGCCGGCGAAGAGTCCTATTACGACCTGCCCACCCAGGCGAACCTGGTCGAGAGCCTGTACCAGCATTGCCAACGCGCCCTCGGCCATGCCCTGCAATATGGTGCCCACGGCCTGCCGTTGATGGGCAGCGGGGACTGGAACGACGGCATGAACCGCGTCGGTGAACAAGGCCTGGGCGAAAGCGTGTGGCTGGGGTTCTTCGGCCACGAGGTGTTGCGGGCGTTCGCCAGCGTCGCCCTGGGCCACGGCGACAGCGCCTTCGCCCTGCAGTGCAGCCGCCAGGCCGCCACCCTTGCCGAGCACCTGGAGCAGCATGCCTGGGACGGTGGCTGGTACCGCCGCGCCTGGTTCGACGACGGCCAGGTGCTCGGTTCGGCCAGCAACCAGGAGTGCCGCATCGACTCGCTGGCGCAGAGCTGGGCAGTGCTGTCCGGGGTTGCCCCGCATGGACGGGCACGGGCCGCCATGGCCGCGCTGGACAAACACCTGGTGCGCCGCGACATCGGCATCGTCAAGCTGCTCGACCCACCCTTCGACCACGGTGACCTCGACCCCGGCTACATCAAAGGCTACCTGCCCGGCGTACGCGAAAATGGCGGGCAGTACACCCACGCGGCCATCTGGGCGAGCATGGCCTATGCCAGCCTGGGCGATGCCGCCAAGGCTTGGGAACTGCTGCGCTTGATCAACCCGGTGCGCCAGGGCAGCAATGGGTTGATCGACACGTACAAGGTCGAGCCCTATGTGATGGCCGCCGATGTCTACGCCGTCGCCCCTCACGCAGGGCGCGGGGGCTGGAGCTGGTACACCGGCTCCGCTGGCTGGATGTACCGGCTGATCGTAGAGAGCCTGCTGGGCCTGCAACGCTGCGGGGACACCCTGCGGATTCAGCCGCTGCTGCCAGCGGACTGGCCCGGGTACACCCTGCACTACCGATTCGGCAGTACCCCGTACCGCATTGAAGTACGCAACGGCGCTAATGCCGAACTGACCCTGACCCTCGACGGCCAGCGGCTGGCCCAAGCGGTACTGCCGCTCAAGGATGATGGCGTACTGCACCAGGTGATCGCCGAGTACCAGCCGTCCCCTTTGCCCATCAACTGAACGCCGACGGGTATGCAGCACGTGCGCGTGGGGGCTAACCTTGTTGCGACAACCGCTACCCCCGACGGTCCCGAGCATGCAACCCACCTCCAACCCCCGGCAAAATTACCTGTTGGCCGCACTGTCTGCGGAGACATTCGGCCGGCTGGAACCGCACCTGGAACGGGTCAGCCTGCCACTTGGCAAGGCGCTCTACGAGTCCGGCGACACCCTGCGGCATGTGTACTTCCCCACCGATGCGATCGTCTCGTTGTTGTACGTGATGGAGAACGGCGCCTCGGCGGAAATCTCGGTGGTGGGCAATGAAGGGCTGGTTGGCATCGCCGTGTTCATGGGTGGCGAAAGCACCCCCAGCCGCGCGATCGTGCAAAGCGCCGGGCATGCCTATCGCCTGCCATGTCAGCGTTTGAAGGACGAGTTCAACCGCCATGGCGAGCTGATGATGTTGATGCTGCGCTACACCCAGGCATTGATCACCCAGATGGCGCAAACGGCGGTGTGCAATCGGCACCATTCCATCGACCAGCAACTGTGCCGCTGGCTGCTGCTGTCGCTGGACCGCCTGCCGGGCGACCGGCTGTGCATGACCCAGGAACTGATCGCCAACATGCTGGGCGTGCGCCGCGAAGGGGTGACCGACGCCGCTGGCAAACTGCAGCGGCTGGGCGTGATCGAATACAACCGGGGGCATATCAGGGTGCTCGACAGGGCACACCTGGAGCAGCTCAGTTGCGAGTGTTACGCGGTGGTCAGGAAAGAGACCGAACGCCTGCTTCCCTACCTGCCGCCTGTACGTCCTGCCGTTTAGCCAGCGTTATGGCCTGATTTTCTGCTTCGGCTGATAGCTGTACCGCTCTGCCGCAGAGGCTCTGGACGGGTCGGGATGGCCGGAACCTCTTTGGCTTTCCGTCGGCGTCTGCGCCTCGGTATCGTCTTCATCTTTCCCGGTTGGCCAGTCTTCGCCGTGCCCTGGTTCGACAGCGGGGGCATCAGCCTCTGTGAAGCGCTTGCCAGTGGTCATACACACCTCTCAATGCTCAGATGATCTGAGCTACAGCCAGTGTGCGCCTTCCCGGTGGGCAGCAGTTTTATATCGGACCAGAGACCGCCAAGGCATTTGCAGCGCGCGCGTATTGCAGGGCTGCCCAAGCCGTATATATGATAAGCATTATCGTTTGCAACAATGACCCCTGCGGCGGCCGCACTCCATGCTCCCTTCCCCTGATCCCCTTCTGTGCGATGTGGCCTTGCTCTATCGCCAGCAACACAGCTGGCTGACGCGCTGGCTAAGGCTGCGGCTGAACTGCTCGCAAAGCGCAGCGGACCTGGCGCAAGACACCTTCCTGCGCCTGCTGAACAAACAACACGTGCCACAGTTGCATGCACCCCGCACCTTCCTGGCGAAGGTGGCGCAAAGCGTCTTGTGCAACCATTTTCGCCGGCAAAAACTCGAACGCGCCTACCTCGAGGCGCTGGCGACCCTGCCCGAACAGGTCGCGCCCAGCCTGGAAACCCAGGCGATCCTGCTGGAAACCCTGATCGCCCTCGACGCCGCCCTCGACGGCCTGGAGCGCCCGGTGCGCGAGGCGTTCCTGCTGTCGCAGGTGGATGGCCTGGGGCACGCGGACATTGCCGAGCGGCTGGCCGTGTCGATTACCACGGTGAAGCGCTACATCGTCAAGGCAGGCGCCCTGTGCATCATGCTCGATCACAGCCTGGACCTGCCATGAACGGCCAGGGCTCAGCGTCGATCCCCGGCGAGGTGGCCGAGCAGGCCATGCAGTGGCACCTCGAACTGCAAGAGCCGGCCGTCAGCGCTGCCACCCTGGCCGCCTGCATGAGCTGGCGCCAGGCGCACCCGCTGCACGAGCACGCCTGGCAACGGACCCAGGTGTTCGCCCAACGCATGCAGGACATGCGCAGCCCAGGCCAACGCCCCTTGGCCCACGCGGCGCTACGCCAGCAGCTGTCGCGGCGCACGGCGCTCAAGCAACTGTCGCTGCTGATGGCCGCAGGTGCCGGCGCCTGGTACCTGAAAGACGCCGCGCTGGTACAAGACTGGCGCGCGGACTACCACAGCCGCATTGGCGAGCAACGGCGCTTGACGCTGGCCGATGGCACCCAGGTACAGCTGAACACCGACAGCGCCCTTGATGTGGCGTTCGACCATCAGGCACGCCGCTTGCGGTTGCTGCGCGGCGAGGTGCTGATCAGCCGCTCGCCCCGCGCCGATACCCGGCCGCTGTGGGTGGACACCGTGCATGGCCGCCTCGCATCGACACTGGCGCAGTTCAATGTGAGGCTGCACGCCGAGCTCACCCAGGTCAGCGTGTATCAGGGCAGCTTGTCGGTGCAACCCGCCTTGCAGCCCCATCCACCCCTTCTGCTGAGTGCCGGGGAGCAGGCCAGCTTCAGCCGCCAGGGCGTGCTCGACCGTCAGTCCATGCCCCCCGTCGCTCCGGCCTGGAGCCAAGGCATGCTGGTTGCCCAAGGCCAACGCTTGGCGGCCTTTCTCGACGACGTCAGCCGCTATCGCCGTGGGCACCTGGCCTGCGACCCCGCCTTGGCGGACCTTCGTGTGTCAGGCACGTTCCCGCTGGATAACACCGAAAAAATCATCACCGCAGTGGCGGACACCTTGCAGCTCGACGTGCAGCATTTCACCCGCTACTGGGTGACGTTGAAGCCGCGCATGGCCTGACGAAAAAAAAGTTGCACAGAGGTGGTCCGATTTCGCGTCTCACGAGACTTAACCCTCAGCACTTCAAATCAATGGGGGAACACTCGTGAATCGCACCGCACGCAAACGCCAGGGCTGGCAGTTATCGGTTACGCAAAAACTCGCCGGCGCAGTGGTCCAGGGCATCGCTTGCATGAGTGCAAGCGCCCCGCTGCTGCTGACGCCCGGCTGGGCCACCGCTGCCGAGCAGGCGCAGGCCGATTTCGATATCGCTGCCGGCCCACTGGCGCCCGCATTGGCCCGCTTTGGCCAGACCGCGCACATTCTGCTGTCTTACCCCACGGCATTGACCGAGGGCCGCAGCACCAGCGGGCTGCAGGGCCGTTTCGATATCGACCAAGGCCTGGCGATGCTGCTGGCTGGCACTGGGCTTGAAGCCAGCCGCGGCGTCAACGGCAACTATTCGCTGCAAGCCACTGCCGCGGGGGCCCTGGAGCTGAGCGCGGTGTCCATCTCTGGCAAGGCGCCGGGTTCGACCACCGAAGGCAGCGGGCTCTACACCACCTATTCGTCGAGCAGTTCCACGCGCCTCAACCTTACCCCCCGCGAGACCCCGCAATCGCTGACCGTGATGACCCGCCAGCGCCTGGATGACCAGCGTCTGACCAACCTCACCGACGCGCTGGAAGCCGCGCCAGGCATCACCGTGGTTCGCGATGGCCTGGGCTCGGAGAGCGATTCGTACTGGTCGCGCGGGTTTGCCATCCAGAACTACGAGGTCGACGGTGTGCCGACCAGTACCCGCCTGGACAACTACTCGCAGAGCATGGCGATGTACGACCGCATCGAAATCGTGCGCGGCGCCACCGGCCTAATCAGCGGCATGGGCAACCCCTCGGCGACGATCAACCTGATCCGCAAGCGCCCCACCGCCGACGCCCAGGCCAGCATCACCGGCGAAGCGGGTAACTGGGACCGCTATGGCACCGGTTTTGATGTGTCCGGGCCGCTGACCGAAACCGGCAACGTGCGGGGGCGCTTCGTCGCCGACTACAAAACCGAAAAAGCCTGGATTGACCGCTACAACCAGCAATCGCAGCTGATGTATGGCATTACCGAATTCGACCTCAGCGAAGACACCCTGCTGACCGTGGGCTTCAGCTACCTGCGCAGCGACATCGACTCGCCGCTGCGCTCGGGCCTGCCTACGCGTTTCTCGACAGGTGAACGTACCAACCTCAAGCGCTCGCTCAATGCCGCGCCAAGCTGGTCGTACAACGATCACGAGCAAACCAGCTTCTTCACCTCCATTGAGCAGCAACTGGGCAACGGCTGGAGCGGCAAGGTCGAGCTCACCCATGCGGAGAACAAATTCGACGAGCTGTTCAACTTTGCCATGGGTGAGCTGAGCCCGGAGGGCAGCGGCCTGACCCAGTTGCCCGTGCGTTTTTCCGGCACCCCACGCCAAGACAACCTCGACCTGTACGTTACCGGCCCGTTCAGCCTGTTCGGGCGTGACCATGAGTTGATTACCGGCATGACCCTGTCCCAATACCGGGAAAACACCCCAAGCTGGGGCGGCTGGCGCTATGACTACGCCGGCTCGCCAGCGGGTGTGATCGACAACCTGTTCACCTGGGACGGCAAGTCTGCCAAGCCGGACTTCGTCGAAAGCGGCAAGTCATCAATTGACGAAGACCAGTACGCGGCGTACCTGACCTCGCGCTTCAGCGTGACCGACGACCTCAGCCTGATTCTTGGCAGCCGCCTGATCAACTGGAAGCGCGACACCTCGGACAGGCCGTATGGCGGCGACGAAACCGAAGTGAACCGTGAGGAAAACGGCGTATTCATCCCTTATGCCGGCGTGGTCTACGACCTCGACGACACCTGGTCGCTGTACGCCAGCTACACCAAAATCTTCAACCCGCAGGGCTCGTGGGTCACCGACGAGAGCAACAAGCCGCTCGACCCGATGGAAGGTGTCGGCTACGAGCTCGGCATCAAGGGCACACACCTCGATGGCAAGCTCAACTCAAGCCTCGCGGTGTTCAAGCTGGAGCAGGACAACCTGGCCATCTGGCAACACGACAACGTCTACAGCGCCGAACAGGACACCACCTCCAAGGGCATCGAACTGGAGCTGAACGGCGAGCTGGCCGAAGGCTGGCAAGCATCGGCCGGTTATGCCTATTCGGTGACCACTGACGCCGACGACCAGCGCATCAACACCAACCTGCCGCGCAACAGCTTCAAGACCTTCACCAGCTACCGGCTACATGGGCCACTGGACAAGATCACGGTCGGCGGTGGGGTGAACTGGCAGAGCAAAGTCGGCGCCGACCTGCACACCTTCAGCCAGGGCAGCTACGCGGTCACCAACTTGATGGCTCGTTATGACATCAACCAGCACTTGAGTGCATCGGTGAACCTGAACAACGTGTTCGACCGTGAGTACTACAGCCAATCCGGCCTGTACGGCGTTTATGGCGCACCACGCAATGTGATGACGAGTTTCACCCTTCACCGTGCATGGCTACCTGCTGTGGATCGTGCTGGCCTACACCTTGATCGGCAGTGTCCTGACCCACCTGATCGGCAAACCCTTGCACGCGCTCAACTATGCGCGTGAGCAACGGGAGGCG
>NZ_JAPFCE010000098.1:0-15821 GCF_026240895.1 Pseudomonas sp. DCB_AW | reverse complement strand
CGGGCTCCAAGGTTCACGATTGCTACGGCAAGGACGTGATCACCGAGCGTCACCGCCACCGCTACGAAGTGAACAACAACCTGCTGCCACCGCGAAGAGGCCGGCACAGGCTTACTTGGTCACCGAAACCTTGCTGAAATCCAACCGCCCAAACGGGCTCACCTGGTACCCCTCGACCCCCTGGCGCAGCAGGGTGGCCGCGGTCGGATGCGCCAGCGGCACCCACAGCGCCTGCTGCTGGATCAGCGTCTGCGCCTGCTGGTACAGCCGGCTGCGTACGCTCTGGTCATTGGTGGTGCGCCCGGCGTTGATCAGCTGGTCGAGGCGGCTGTCGCAGAACCGTGCAAAGTTGGTCCCCGACTTCACCGCCGCACAGGAAAACTGCGGGCTGAGAAAGTTGTCCGGGTCGCCGTTGTCACCTGCCCAGCCCATGAACAGCAAGTCATGCTCGCCGGCCTTGGCGCGGCGGATCAGCTCGCCCCACTCGATCACGCGGATTTCGGCCTTGATGCCGATCTTGCCCAGGTCGGCCTGCAGCATCTGCGCGCCAAGGCTGGGGTTGGGGTTGAGCAGGCTGCCCGAAGGGCGGGTCCAGATCGTGGTGCTGAAGCCGTCAGGCAGGCCAGCCTTGGTCAGCAAGGCCTTGGCCTTTTTCAGGTCCAAGGGGTAGCCGGGCAGGTCCTTGGCGTAGCTCCAGGTGTTGGGCGGGTAGGGGCCGTTGGCGGCCGTCGCGGTGCCTTCGAACACCGCCTTGAGGTAAGCCTGTTTGTCGAAGGCCAGGTTGATGGCCTGGCGCACCTCTGGCTTGTCCAGGGGCGGGTGTTCGCTGTTGATGGCGACGAAGGCGGTCATGAAGGCCGGCGTGCTGGCTACCGTGAGGTTGCCATCCTTGCCGGCTTCAGCGATGTCCAGCGGCTTGGGCGAGAGGGCCACCTGGCACTCGTTGCGCTTGAGTTTTTGCAGGCGCACGTTGGCATCGGTGGTGATGGCGAAGATCAGCGGGTCGACCGCAGGCTTACCGGCGAAGTAGTCGGGGTTGGCGCGGTAGCGCACCACGGCGTCCTTCTGGAAACGCTGGAAGACGAACGGCCCGGTGCCGATCGGCTGGCTGTTGAGCTTGTCCGGCGTGCCCGCCTTGAGCAGTTTGTCGGCATACTCGGCGGAATAAATCGAAGCAAAGCCCATGCTCAAGGTGGCCAGGAACGTGGCATCCGGGTGGGTCAGGGTGAAGCGCACAGTGTGCGGCTCGGGGGCATCGATCGACTTGATCAGGCTGCCCAGTTGCAGCGATTGCGCATGCGGGTAACCGCCCGGCGCAGTCTTGTGCCAGGCGTGGGCTGGGTAGAGCATGCGCTGGAAGCTGAACAGCACGTCGTCGGCGTTCAGCTCGCGGGTCGGTTTGAAGTAGGCGGTGGTGTGAAACTTCACGTCATCGCGCAGCTTGAAGTCGTAGATCAGGCCGTCTGCCGACACCGTCCAGCTCGCCGCCAGGCTAGGGACAACCTTGCCTTGGCCGGCGTCGAACTCCACCAACCGGTTCATCAGCACGTCGGCCGAGGCATTGGTGGTGGTCAGCGAGTTGTACTGGACCACGTCGAAGCCTTCGGGGCTGGCTTCGCTGCAGACACTCAGCGGGGCTGCCTGGGCGATGCCAGCGGCAAACAGGGAGGTAAACAATAAGGAAAAGGCGGCGGCACGCATCGTGACTCCTTGGCTGTCAGTGGCCCATCTGCCAGTGCAGTCTGGAAACGTCCTACCCTAGTGTGCGCATCAGCAAATGACCACCCTCTTTTTCTGTCGGCTGGCGACGAGTGGTCGACAGTGCGCCGCGCTAGTCGCTATGCTGCTCGCGCACGATTTGCCTCAGCTAGATGCTCATCATCTGTTGTTGCAATGCAGTCTTTCTGGTATAAAGCAGCGCTCTTTTCTAGGGGCTCGGCCTGTCGCATCAGCGGATCCGGTCGATAAGACCTCCAGAATCACGGCGCCTGGCGCCAAAGACTGAGAGATTAAGCGGCCAACCCATGCCGGGTTGGGCATGTGGTTTTAGAGGGCTGAGTCATGTCGAGAGTCTGTCAAGTTACTGGTAAGGGTCCAGTAACCGGGAACAACATTTCCCACGCAAACAACAAAACCCGTCGTCGTTTCCTGCCGAACCTGCAGCACCACCGTTTCTGGGTTGAGTCCGAGAAGCGTTTCGTGCGTCTGCGCGTTTCCGCCAAGGGCATGCGTATCATCGACAAGCGCGGCATCGACGCCGTTCTGGTTGACATCCGTAAAGCTGGCGCCAAGGTTTAAGGGAGAACATCATGCGTGAATTGATCCGTCTGGTTTCGAGTGCCGGTACCGGCCACTTCTACACCACCGACAAGAACAAGCGCACCACTCCGGACAAAATCGAGATCAAGAAATATGATCCGGTTGTTCGCAAGCACGTGGTGTACAAGGAAGCCAAGATCAAGTAATTGATCGGCAACCTTAAAAAAAACCCGCATCCGAAAGGACGCGGGTTTTTTTTTTGCCTGCCAGGACCCTTACTTCTGCTCGAACATCACGTAGATCTTGCGGCAAGGCTCCAGCACCTCCCAGGTGCCTTTGAAGCCGGCCGGGATGACGAACCGATCACCGGCGCGCAGGGTCTTGGCGCCGCCATCCTGGTCGCGCAGCACCGAAACGCCCTGCACGATCTCGCAATATTCGTGCTCGGTATAGTTCACGGTCCACTGCCCGACTTCACCTTCCCAGACACCCGCCGCAAACTGGCCGCACGGGCTGGAGTAGTGGTTATAGACGGCCTGGTCGGGCTCGCCCTTGAGGATTTTCTCTGCAGCCGGGCGGTAGCGTTCAGCCTCGGTTAGAACCTGGGCGAAGTCGATGATGCTGGCGATGCTCATGGTGCGGCTCCTGTTGTTGTTTAATAAAATGAACATCAGTAGGCTTTTAGGCCATTCGTGTCAAATATATTGATAGTTTACACAGGCTGGTTTAGGGTGTCGTTTGCCCGTGCGCGCGCGTCGCCCGGCCAGAATTCTGACAACGCCAGTGAGTCCTCAGTGCGGCGTTGCACCTAAACAAGAGGAGGAGTTTCGTATGACCACCCTGACTCGTGCGGACTGGGAACAACGTGCCCAGCAACTGAAGATCGAAGGCCGTGCCTTCATCAACGGCGAATACACCGACGCCGCATCCGGTGAGACCTTCGAGTGCCTGAGCCCGGTCGACGGACGCTTCCTGGCCAAGGTCGCCAGCTGCGACCTGGCTGACGCCAACCGTGCCGTCGAGAACGCCCGCGCCACCTTCGATTCCGGCGTCTGGTCGCGCCTGGCTCCGGCCAAGCGCAAGGCCAAGCTGATCCGCTTCGCCGACTTGCTGCGCAAGAACGTCGAAGAGCTGGCACTGCTCGAAACCCTGGACATGGGCAAGCCGATCGGCGACTCCTCGACCATCGACGTCCCAGGCGCAGCACAAGCCCTGCACTGGAATGCCGAAGCCATCGACAAGGTCTACGACGAAGTCGCACCGACCCCGCATGACCAACTCGGCTTGGTAACCCGTGAGCCGGTGGGCGTCGTCGGCGCCATCGTGCCGTGGAACTTCCCGCTGCTGATGGCCTGCTGGAAACTCGGCCCGGCCCTGGCCACCGGTAACTCGGTGGTGCTCAAGCCGTCCGAAAAATCGCCACTGACCGCCATCCGCATCGCCCAGCTGGCCATCGAAGCCGGCATCCCGGCCGGTGTGCTGAACGTGTTGCCAGGCTACGGCCACACTGTCGGCAAGGCCTTGGCCCTGCACATGGACGTCGACACCCTGGTGTTCACCGGCTCCACCAAGATCGCCAAGCAGCTGATGATCTACGCTGGCGAATCGAACATGAAGCGTATCTGGCTGGAAGCCGGCGGCAAGAGCCCGAACATCGTCTTCGCTGACGCACCGGACCTGCAAGCCGCTGCCGAAGCCGCTGCCAGCGCCATCGCCTTCAACCAGGGCGAAGTCTGTACCGCGGGTTCGCGCCTGCTGGTCGAGCGCTCGATCAAGGACACGTTCCTGCCCCTGGTGGTCGAGGCCCTCAAAGGCTGGAAACCGGGCAACCCACTGGACCCGCAGACCACCGTTGGCGCGCTGGTCGATACCCAGCAGATGAACACCGTGCTGTCGTACATCGACGCTGGCCACAAGGATGGCGCCAAACTGCTGGCCGGTGGCAAGCGCATCCTCGAAGAGACCGGTGGCACTTATGTCGAGCCGACCATCTTCGACGGCGTGACCAATGCCATGAAGATCGCCCAGGAAGAAATCTTTGGCCCAGTGTTGTCGGTGATTACCTTCGACACGGCCGAAGAAGCCATCGCCATTGCCAACGACACGCCGTACGGCCTGGCGGCTGGCATCTGGACCTCGGACATTTCCAAGGCCCACAAGACCGCCCGTGCCGTGCGCGCTGGCAGCGTCTGGGTCAACCAGTACGACGGCGGCGACATGACCGCGCCGTTCGGTGGCTTCAAGCAGTCGGGCAACGGCCGTGACAAGTCGCTGCATGCGCTGGAGAAGTACACCGAGCTGAAAGCGACCTGGATCAAGCTGTAAATCGCTGGGGCCGCGATGCGGCCCATTCGCGGGACAAGCCCGCTCCCACACGTTCACCGCTGATTTCAGAATCGCGGAGTACCTGTGGGAGCGGGCTTGTCCCGCGAATGGGCCCAAGAAAATCCAACAGGGGGAGCACATGCGCTGGGGCACCTACTTCGCCGTACTGGCATCCGTACTCAGCGTCGGCCTTGCGCTCGGCGTGAGCATGCCGCTGGTTTCCCTGCGCCTGGAGGCCTGGGGCTACGGCAGTTTCGCCATCGGCGTAATGGCAGCGATGCCCGCCTTGGGCGTACTGCTGGGTGCCAGCCTGGCCAGCCGCCTGGCCGGTTGGGTCGGTGTGCCTGCGGCCATGCGCCTGTGCCTCTGGGGCGGCGCGCTGTCGATCGGCCTGGTTGCGGTGCTGCCCAGCTACCCGCTGTGGCTGGCCCTGCGCCTGCTGATCGGCATGTCCCTGACTGTGGTGTTCATCCTCGGCGAAAGCTGGATCAACCAATTGGTGGTCGAGCAATGGCGTGGCCGCCTGGTGGCGCTGTATGGCAGCAGCTATGCGTTGAGCCAACTGGCCGGGCCGCTGGTGCTGGGCTTTCTCGGTTCGGACGACGACTTTGGGTTCTGGGCCGCGACCGGCCTGCTGTTGCTGGCACCGCTGGTGCTGTTGGGCCGCGGCGGGGCGCCGACCACTGAAGCCTACAGCGTCACCTTCCGCGACCTGGTCGCCTTCTGCCGCCGCCTGCCGGTGATCGCCTGGGCAATCGCCCTGTTTGCCTCGTTCGAGGCGATGATCCTGACCTTGTTGCCGGTCTACAGCCTGCAGCAAGGGTTCACCACCGAGGTTGCCTTGTTCATGGTGAGCACGGTGGTGGTGGGCGATGCAGTGCTGCAGTTGCCGATCGGCGCGCTGGCTGACCACATGTCGCGGCGCACCCTGTTCACCGGTTGTGCGGTGACCTTGATGTGCTCCAGCCTGGCGATTCCGTTGCTGCTGCACACGCCGGTAATCTGGCCGCTGTGGGTGCTGTTCGGGGCCAGTGCTGGGGGGTTGTTCACCCTGTCGCTGGTGCTGATCGGCGAGCGTTATCGGGATGATGCGCTGGTACGTGCCAATGCCCATGTGGCGCAGCTGTGGGGCATCGGTTGCCTGCTCGGGCCGCTGTTGGCGGGGGCGGGTAGCCAGTGGATCAGCGGGCATGCGTTGCCGTTGTTGATGGCTATTGGGGCCGCAGGGCTGGTGGTGTTGACCCGTCGGCGCGGTGCCTTCGAACCTGCGCCTGCTTGATGTTCTTTGGAAGCTTTGCGGCCCTTTCGCAGCACAAGGCTGCTCCTACAGGAATACGCGGTGCTCTGTAGGAGCAGCCTTGTGCTGCGAATGGGGCGCAAAGCGCCCCCCGCAGTCGGAACTACAGCATCTTCTCCAGGCCAACCGCCTTGCTGATCCAGGCATTGAAGCGCCGCCAGAGCCCGCCGGGCTCTGCTTTCAGCGTGTGCAGCTGGCCATTGTCCTCGGTCACCCAGACCAGCTTGTCATTGGCCAGCCTCACCTGATAACTCAGCGCGGGCGCCATGCCCTGCACGGCCAGCTCGCGGGTGTATTCGGCCAGCTCCGGGCTGTCCACCAGCACCCCGACCTCAGTATTCCACAGCACCGAACGCGGGTCGAAATTGAACGAGCCGATGAACGTCTTGCGCCGGTCGAAGACGATCGCCTTGCTGTGCAGGCTCGAATCGGAGCTGCCACGGAAGCTCAGGCGCCCGGCGCTGGGGTCGCCCGGCTGGCGGCGCAGCTCGAACAGTTGCACGCCATGTTCGAGCAGCGCACGGCGGTAGGGCGCATAGCCGCCATGCACCGCTGGCACATCGGTGGCTTCCAGCGAATTGGTCAGCAGCCGGACCGACGCCCCGGCATCGGCACGGCCGGTCAGGTACAGCAACCCCGGCTCGCCCGGCACGAAGTACGCCGATACCAGGATCAGCTCCTTGTGCACGTTGGCCAGGTCCGGCGCCAACTGCTGGCTCAGCAGCAGGTGCGGGTCGGGCTCGTCGTCGGCTAGCACCTTGCTCGGCGCATCCCACAGCACTTGGCTATGGGCCCAGATCAGCTCGTTGCGCCAGATATCCAGGCGCGGCTGCGACTGGTACGCCATCAACCGGTCATACAAGGCCTTGCGCCGCGTCCGCGCCTCGGCCAGGGAAACCTCCAGGCGATGGCGGCTGGCGCGCAGGTCGTCGGCATCCGGCAGGCGCCAGAGGAAATCGCCGATCGGCCGGCTCAGGGCGCTGTTCCAGTACTGGTCGAAACTGTGGCCAAGTTGTTCGGCCACCGGGCCTACGCCCAGCAAGTCGATGTCGGTGAAGTTGAGGTTGGGCTCGGCATCGAAGTACTCGTCACCCAGGTTGCGCCCGCCGACGATGGCCATGCTGTTGTCCACCAGGAACAGCTTGTTGTGCATGCGCCGGTGCTGGCGCGACAGGTTGAACAGGCGGCCTACGGCCCGCGTGGCGCCGGTGCTGCGCCCCAGGTGCAGCGGGTTGAAGACGCGGATCTGGATGTTCGGGTGGGCATCGAGGGTGCCCATGATGGTGTCCAGGCCATCGCTGGTGGTGTCGTCCAGCAGGATGCGCACGCGCACGCCACGGTCGGCGGCACGCAGCAGCTCATGCACCAGCGCGCGGGTGCTGAGGCCGTCGTGGACGATGTAGTACTGCAGGTCGATGCTGGCCTGGGCGTTGCGGATCAGCTCGGCGCGCGCGCGAAACGCCTCGTTGCTGTTGGGCAACAGGCGAAAGCCCGAGCGCCCCTCATAAGGTGCCGCCTGGCGCAGCACCGAGCGGCCGAAGGCGGAATCGTTGGCCGGCAGCGCCTGGCTGACTTCGCGAGGGGCGCCGACGCTGGCACAGCCTGCAAGGCCGAGCAGTAGCGTCAGCAGAAGCGGCAGAGCTTGCTGCAATCTCAAGGTAAGCGCGTCCTGTACAGCAAAGGCTTAAGGGGTTGGACCGTGGAGGGCGGCGCAAAGTTACGCGCAGGCGTCGTCCTGATCCAGTAGACGAAGGGCGGTTTCACCCACGTTGCGCACGGCGGCCTCGATTGCCGGCGTAGGTTGGGCGGCGAAATTCATGCGCAGGCAGTGACGGAACTTGCCCGAGGCCGAGAAAATGCTGCCCACGGCAACCTGCACCCCCTGCTCCAGTAAAGCGCGGTTCAGCCGCAGCGTGTCGAAATGTTCGGGCAGTTCGACCCACAGCATGAAGCCCCCCTGGGGCCGGCTGACACGGGTGCCCGGTGGGAAGTAACGGGTGACCCAGTCGCTCATCACGTCGCGGCTGCGTTGGTATTGGCTGCGCATGCGGCGCACGTGGGGCTGGTAATGGCCGGCCTTGATGAAGTCGGCAATGGCCAGTTGCGGCTGGCTGGCGGTGCTGCCGGTGCTGATGTACTTCATGTGCAGCACCCGCTCCAGGTAACGCCCCGGCGCGACCCAGCCGATGCGCAGGCCGGGGGCCAAGGTCTTGGAGAACGAGCTGCACAGCAACACGCGGCCGTCGTCGTCGAACGACTTGAGGGTGCGCGGGCGCGGGTAGGTGTAGGCCAGGTCGCCGTACACATCGTCTTCCAGAATGGCCACGTCGTAGCGCTGGGCCAGGCTCAGCAACGCCTTCTTGCGCGCCTCGGGCATGATGTAGCCGAGCGGGTTGTTGCAGCTCGGCGTGATCTGGATGAGCTTGATCGGCCACTGCTCCAGGGCCAGCTCCAGCGCTTCGAGGCTGATGCCGGTGACCGGGTCGGTGGGGATCTCCAGTGCCTTCATGCCCAAGCCCTTGAGGGTTTGCATGGCGCCATGGAAGCTGGGCGAGTCGACCGCGACGATATCGCCCGGCTTGCACACCGCGCGAATGCTGCAGGACAGCGCCTCATGGCAGCCGGTGGTCACCACCAGGTCGGCCGGGCCCAGGCGGCAGCCGGAGTCCAGCATCAAGCGGGCGATCTGCTCGCGCAGGGCCAGGTTGCCATGGATGTTGTCGTAATACAGGCCAGGCATGTCCTGGCGCCGGCTCAGTTGGGCGAGGCTGCGCAACAGCGGCTTGAGGGTCGGGCTGTTGACGTCGGGCATGCCGCGGCCCAGTTGCATCACGTCTTGGCGCGGGGTACTGCGGACCAGCTCCAGCACCTGTTCCCACTGGGAAATGTCCACAGGGCGCTGGGCCGGGCGGCTGACGGCGGGCAGGGCAGGGAGGTGGCGGTGTTCGCTGACAAAGTAGCCCGACTTGGGCCGCGGCGAGACCATGCCGCTGTCTTCGAGCATGCGGTAGGCCTGCTGCACGGTGCTCAGGCTGACGCCGTGTTCCATGCTGAGGGCGCGCACCGAAGGCAGGCGCTGGCCGGGGCGATACAGGCCTTGCTCGATACGGGCGCCGAGCAGCTCGGCGAGGTTGAGGTAGAGCGTCACGGCATACTCCAGCGTCGCCTGCATACAGCGACCAGTACAGTTGCGCTGAAAATACAGCATTCACGCGTCGATTCGCCAATTCTGTATGGGAATAATAAGCCGAGAGTGGATCTGTATTGTCACCATTGCCAACGCGCATGCTTGCTCCACGGTATCAACTGAACGGGAGAACGCAGTGATGGGTGGCATGAGCGATGTGCGCTTGCAACTGATGGCCAAGGACCTGGAAGCCGGGCAGCGGGCCAAGGTCTTCAATGCGCCAGCGGGCCTGAGCCGTTGGGGGCTGATGGTGCATCGCTGGCATACCCGCAGGGCGCTGTTGCAGCTGACAGACGATGAGTTGCGCGATGTCGGGCTGAGCTGGGAGCAGGCCCGTACAGAAGGGCGCAAACCCTTCTGGAAGGCATAAACGGCTCAATTTGTAGGCACGGCAGCATTCAGACCAGCTCTTTCAGCCGGTGCCAGAGCATCCCCAGTGCCAACAGCGGCGAGCGCAGGTGCTTGCCGCCTGGGAAGGTGATGTGCGGCACCTTGGCGAACAGGTCGAAGCGCCCGCTTTGCTGGCCGCTGATGGCCTCGCCCAGCAGGCGTGCGGCCAGGTGGGTAGCGTTGAGCCCATGGCCAGAGTACGCCTGGGCGTAATAGACATTCGGCTGGCTGGCCAAACGGCCGATCTGCGGCAGGCGGTTGGCGCCGATGCCGATCATGCCGCCCCATTGGAACTCGATGCGCACATCGGCCAGGTGCGGGAAAACCTTGAGCATTTTCGGCCGCATGTAGGCGGCGATGTCTTGCGGGTCGCGGCCGGAATAGTGGCAGGCACCGCCGAACAGCAGCCGGTGGTCCGCAGACAGGCGATAGTAGTCCAGCGCTACACGCTGGTCGCACACGGCCATGTTCTGTGGCAGCAGTGTGCGCGCGCGTTCTTCGCCCAGTGGCTCGGTGGCAATGATGTAGCTGCCGGCGGGCAGCACCTTGCCGCCCAGCTCGCGGTTGAGGTCGTTGTGGTAGGCATTGCAGCACAGCACCAGCGTCTTGGCGCGGACCCGGCCCTGAGCGGTGTGCACCTTGACCTCTGGGCCATACTCGATGCGGGTGACTTCCGACTGCTCATACAGGCGCACGCCCAGGCGGCTGGCTACGGCCGCCTCGCCAAGGGCCAGGTTGAGCGGGTGCAGGTGGCCCGAGCCCATGTCGATCAGGCCGCCGACATAGCACTCGGCGCCGACCACGCTGTGGATATCGTCTTTGCCGACCAGGCGCAGCTCATGCTCGTAGCCCAAGCTGCGCAGTGCTTCAGCCTCTTCGGCAAAGCCCAGCAGCTCAGCAGGTTTATTGGCCAGGTCGCAGTAGCCCCAGGTCAGGTCGCAGGCGATGGCGTGGCGCTCGACCCGCTCGCGAACGATCTCCACGGCTTCCAGGCCCATCAGCTTCATGCTGCGCACGCCTTCTTCGCCGATTACCGGGAGGAACTGATCCAGGCCATGGCCGACCCCGCGGATGAGTTGCCCGCCGTTGCGCCCGCTGGCGCCCCAGCCGAGTTTGCGGGCTTCCAGCAGAATCACCGAGAGGCCACGTTCGGCCAGTTCGATGGCGGTGTTCAGGCCTGAATAGCCGCCGCCGACGATGCACACGTCGGCGCTGTGCTCGCCTTGCAGGAAAGCGTGGTCGGGGTGGGGCGCGCTGCTGGCGGCGTAATAGGAGGCGGCGTGCTGCGCGCTGTGGATCATGGGGCAGGTCCTGGGCAGGAAAACAGAAGGGGGGAGGATAAGCTGGGGTTTTGTGGTGGGGCAACTGGCCCAATCGCCGGCAAGCCGGCTCCCACCGGGGCTGCACTGCCCTTGAGATAAGTGGTGTACTGGTGGGAGCCGGCTTGCCGGCGATTGGCCCTATAATTCGACCTTGACCCTCATTGTGTACCCGCCATGTCCTGCAACCGCCACAAGATCCACTTCCTGCGCGAGCTCATCCCCTCATTCGAGTGCGAGCCCGGTTGCCACGATTGCTGCGGTCCGGTCACCACGTCCACCGAAGAAATGGCCCGCCTGCCGCGCAAGACCGAGGCGGAGCAGGCCGCTGCGCTGGAGCACCTGGACTGCGTGCACCTGGGCCCCAATGGTTGCACGGTGTATGAAGAGCGGCCGATGATCTGCCGCCTGTTCGGCACTACCCCGCGCATGGCCTGCCCGCGCGGTCGCGGCCCGGAACAGATGATCGAGCCCGAGGCCGAGCAGCTCGTTCACCAGTTCATCGCCACCACCCGCCAAGTGCTGGTCTAGCCTCAGTCCGGAATCGGCAGGCAGAGGCTCTCTTTCACTTCCTCCATCACGATGTAGCTCTTCGACTCGCGCACGTGCGGCAGCTTCAGCAGGATGTCGCCCAGCAGCTTGCGGTACGAGGCCATTTCCGAGATGCGCGCTTTCACCAGGTAGTCGAAGTCGCCTGAGACCAGGTGGCACTCCAGCACATGGGGCAGCTTGAGCACGGCGCGGCGGAACTCCTCGAAGGTGTCGCCAGACTTGTAGTCCAGGCTGATTTCGACGAACACCAGCAAGCTGCCCTTCAGGTGCTGCGGGTTGAGCCGGGCGTTGTAGCCCATGATGATGCCCTCGCGCTCCAGGCGGCGGACGCGCTCGGTGCACGGGGTGGTGGAAAGCCCAACTTTCTCGCCCAGTTCGGTGAAGGAAATACGGCCGTCATTCTGCAGGATCCGCAGTATGTTGCGGTCGATCTTGTCCAGTTCACGCTTGCTCTGGTGCTGGGTTCTCATAGGGGATGCCCCTCCGTGAAAGGCAATATTGCCGAGAATTCTCGCCAAATATAGGCTTTTATATAGTGAATTGCACTGGTCTGTAATTTTTATACTGCGCGCATCCATGCCATTTCAACAAAAGACTGCGGTGCGCCGCGTGCGAGGGATCAACAATGCGAGTTCTGGTACTTGGTAGCGGTGTCATCGGAACCGCCAGTGCCTATTATCTGGCCCGGCAAGGTTTTGAAGTGACGGTGGTCGACCGCCAGCCAGCGGCGGCCATGGAAACCAGCTTCGCCAACGCAGGCCAGATCTCGCCCGGCTATGCCTCACCCTGGGCTGCCCCGGGTGTGCCGCTCAAAGCCATCAAGTGGCTGCTCGAACGCCATGCACCACTGGCCATCAAGCTCACCGGCGACGTTGACCAGTACCTGTGGATGGCACAGATGCTGCGCAACTGCACCGCCAGCCGCTATGCGGTGAACAAGGAGCGCATGGTGCGCCTGTCCGAGTACAGCCGCGACTGCCTCGACGAGCTGCGCGCCGAAACCGGCATCGCCTACGAAAGCCGCACCTTGGGCACTACCCAGTTGTTCCGCACCCAGGCTCAGGTCGATGCCGCAGCCAAGGACATCGCTGTGCTCGAACAGTCCGGCGTGCCGTATGAACTGCTCGACCGCGATGGCATTGCCCGCGTCGAACCGGCCCTGGCCGGGGTTAAAGACATCCTCGCCGGTGCACTGCGCCTGCCCAACGACCAGACCGGCGATTGCCAGCTGTTCACCACCAAGCTCGCCGACATGGCGCAGAAGCTGGGTGTGGAGTTCCGCTTCGGCCAGGACATCCAGCGCCTGGACTTTGCCGGTGACCGCATCAACGGTGTATGGATCGACGGCAAGCTGGAAACCGCCGACCGCTACGTGCTGGCCCTGGGCAGCTACTCGCCGCAGATGCTCAAGCCACTGGGCATCAAGGCGCCGGTCTACCCGCTCAAGGGTTACTCGCTGACCGTGCCGATCACCAACGCCGAGATGGCGCCGACGTCGACCATTCTCGACGAGACCTACAAGGTTGCCATCACCCGTTTCGACAACCGCATCCGCGTTGGCGGCATGGCTGAGATCGCCGGTTTTGACCTGTCGCTCAACCCGCGTCGGCGCGAAACGCTGGAGATGATCGTCAACGACCTTTATCCTCGCGGCGGTGACCTGAGCCAAGCCAGTTTCTGGACCGGCCTGCGCCCGGCCACCCCGGACGGTACGCCGATCGTGGGTGCCACAGCGTTCCGTAACCTGTTCCTCAACACAGGCCACGGCACCTTGGGCTGGACCATGGCGTGCGGCTCCGGTCGTCTGCTGGCGGACCTGATTGCACGTAAAAAGCCGCAGATCAGTGCCGAAGGGCTGGATATTTCCCGGTATGGCAACAGCCGGGAAGTGGCCAAGCACGGGCAGACCGCGCCCGTTCACCAGTGATGTGAGTGCCTGTTCCGGCCTCTTCGCGGCTAAAGCCGCTCCCACAGGGATCGCATGAACGTGCAGTTTGTGCGGTCCCTGTGGGAGCGGGTTTACCCGCGAAGAATTGAACACTGTTTTTAAACTGAACCACCATAAGGCATGCCGCCATGCGTCCCGCCCGCGCCCTGATCGACCTCCAGGCCCTGCGCCACAACTACCGCCTCGCCCGTGAACTGACCGGCGCCAAAGCCCTTGCCGTGATCAAGGCCGATGCCTACGGCCATGGCGCGGTGCGTTGCGCCCTGGCGCTGGAAGCCGAAGCCGACGGCTTTGCCGTGGCCTGCATCGAAGAAGCACTGGAGCTGCGCGCCGCGGGCATCAAAGCCCCCGTTTTGCTGCTCGAAGGTTTTTTCGAGGCCAGCGAGCTGGCGCTGATCGCCGAGCACGACCTGTGGTGCGTGGTGCATTCGCTGTGGCAACTCGAAGCGATCGAAAAGACCCAGGTGCACACGCCACTGACGATCTGGCTGAAGCTCGACAGCGGCATGCACCGCGTCGGCCTGCACCCCAAGGATTACCACGAGGCGTATCAGCGCCTGCTGGCCAGCGGCAAGGTGGCGCGCATCGTACTGATGAGCCACTTCGCCCGTGCCGACGAACTGGACGCCGACGCCACCGCCGAGCAGATCGCGGTGTTCGAGGCTGCGCGTCAGGGCCTGGCCGCCGAGTGCAGCCTGCGTAACTCGCCCGGCGTGTTGGCGTGGCCACAGGCTGGCGGCGACTGGGTACGCCCAGGCCTCATGCTGTATGGCGCCACCCCCTTCGAAGTCGCCCAGGCCGAGGCGCAACGCCTGCAACCGGTGATGACCTTGCAGTCGCGCGTCATCAGCGTGCGCGAACTGCCCGCCGGCGAGCCGGTAGGCTACGGCGCCAAGTTCACCAGCCCGCGGCCGACCCGTGTCGGCGTGGTCGCCATGGGCTACGCCGATGGCTACCCGCGCCAAGCCCCCAATGGCACCCCGGTGATGGTCGCCGGCAAGCGCGCCCAGCTGATCGGCCGGGTCTCGATGGACATGCTCTGCATCGACCTGACCGATGTGCCAGAGGCTAACGTCGGCAGCCCGGTAGAGCTGTGGGGCAAGCAGGTGCTGGCCAGCGAAGTGGCTGCGCAGGCCGGCACCATCCCCTACCAGATCTTCTGCAACCTGAAGCGGGTGCCGAAAGACTACTGCGGTGAGTAAGTGCGACGAATGAGACGCTGAAGCGGACAGCTTGAGGGGTGGTGTGTTGTAAATACTGAACGGCATTGCCATGATATCGTTCACATCCACCCCTATTTCTACCCGTTTCAGGAGGCTCCAGCTTTGGACGTCGGCGAACGACTGCAAGCCATCCGCAAGCTCAAGGGCCTGTCACAACGTGAACTCGCCAAGCGCGCGGGCGTAACCAACAGCACCATCTCGATGATCGAGAAAAACAGCGTCAGCCCTTCGATCAGTTCGCTGCGCAAGGTGTTGAGCGGCATTCCGATGTCGATGGTCGAATTCTTTTCGGTCGAACTGGCTGTCGAGAGCCCGACGCAGATCGTCTACAAGGCCGATGAGCTGATCGATATCTCGGACGGCGCGGTGACCATGAAACTGGTGGGCAAGTCGCACCCCAACCGGGCCATCGCATTTCTCACCGAGGTCTACCCACCGGGTGCCGACACCGGCGCCGAAATGCTCACCCACGACGGCGAAGAGACCGGCATCCTGCTCGAAGGCCGGCTTGAACTGGTGGTCGGCAACGAAGTGTTCATCCTCGAAGAAGGCGACAGCTATTACTTCGAAAGCACCCGCCCGCACCGCTTTCGCAACCCCTTCGCCGAGCCGGCCCGGCTGATCAGCGCGGCGACGCCTTCAAACTTTTGATCCAGCGCAGTGCATTGATTCGGCAATACCCCTTTCCTGTGTAGGGTCGTTTCACGGTCTCTGGGTTCCCGCTATACTTTTCAACGCTCGCCGACCCGTGGCCGCGAGCGTGATTAGCCACCATGAGGGTGTACGCGTGAACCAAATCAAGAAGATGCTGGCCGTACCAGCAGCCGTATTCGCCCTCTGGGCAATGAGCGCAACCGCTGCGACCAACGACGACATCGCCAAGCGCCTAGAGCCGGTTGGCCAGGTGTGCGTCCAAGGCCAGGAGTGCAAGGGCATGGAAGTGGCCGCGGCCGCAGGCGGCGGCGGTGCCAAGACGCCAGACGACATCATCGCCAAGCATTGCAATGCCTGCCATGGCACCGGCTTGCTCGGCGCGCCGAAAATCGGCGATACCGCCGCGTGGAAAGAACGCGCCGACCACCAGGGCGGCCTGGATGGCATCCTGGCCAAGGCCATTACCGGCATCAATGCCATGCCGCCTAAAGGCACGTGCGCGGATTGCTCGGATGATGACCTGAAAGGGGCGATCAAGAAGATGTCGGGGTTGTGAGTAACAGCTGAATTGCACGAGGCCCGCCGTTGATGGCGGGCTTTGTTTTTGTGCTGCCTGTGCCGGCCCTTTCGCGGGTAAACCCGCTCCCACACGGACCTGTAGGAGCGG
>NZ_JAPFCE010000187.1:0-440 GCF_026240895.1 Pseudomonas sp. DCB_AW | reverse complement strand
AAACCACCCCAGTCAAACTGCCCGCCTGACACGGTCCCTGTACCGGTTTCACGGTACCAGGTTAGAACTCCGATACGATCAGGGTGGTATCCCAACGGTGCCTCCACCGAAGCTGGCGCTCCGGCTTCCAAGGCTCCCACCTATCCTGTACAGATCGTACCAAAGTCCAATATCAAGCTGCAGTAAAGCTCCATGGGGTCTTTCCGTCTTGTCGCGGGTAACCTGCATCTTCACAGGTATTAAAATTTCACCGGATCTCTCGTTGAGACAGCGCCCAAGTCGTTACGCCATTCGTGCGGGTCAGAATTTACCTGACAAGGAATTTCGCTACCTTAGGACCGTTATAGTTACGGCCGCCGTTTACTGGGGCTTCGGTTCACAGCTTCGGGATTGCTCCCTAACCGCTCCCCTTAACCTTCCAGCACCGGGTTCCTCGTGTT
>NZ_JAPFCE010000097.1:0-16208 GCF_026240895.1 Pseudomonas sp. DCB_AW | reverse complement strand
CAGGAATGCACTTCCCTGTGGGAGCGGCCTTGTGCCGCGATGGGCCGCAAAGCGGCCCCAGCATTCAATCAGACTTCCAGGTAATCCAGGATACCTTCAGCAGCCGTGCGGCCTTCGAAAATGGCCGTTACCACCAAATCCGAACCGCGCACCATGTCGCCGCCGGCGAAGATTTTCGGGTTGCTGGTCTGGTGCTTGAACTTGCCCTTTTCCGGCGCAACAACGCGGCCCTGGCTGTCCATCTGGATACCATGCTGCTCGAACCACGGCGCCGGGCTCGGGCGGAAACCGAAGGCGATCACCACGGCATCTGCCGGCAGGATCTCTTCAGAACCCGGGATCGGCTCAGGGCTGCGGCGGCCACGGGCGTCCGGCTCGCCGAGACGGGTCTCGACCACCTTCACGCCTTCAACCTTGTCTTCACCGACAATGGCGATCGGCTGGCGGTTGTAGAGGAACTTCACGCCCTCTTCCTTGGCGTTCTTCACCTCTTTGCGCGAACCCGGCATGTTGGCCTCGTCACGACGATAAGCACAGGTCACCGACTTGGCGCCCTGGCGGATCGAGGTGCGGTTGCAGTCCATCGCGGTGTCACCACCGCCCAGCACCACGACCTTCTTGCCCTGCATGTCGACGAAGTCTTCCGGCGATTTCTCGAAGCCCAGGTTGCGGTTGACGTTGGCGATCAGGAAGTCCAGCGCGTCATGCACGCCCGGCAGGTCCTCGCCCGGGAAGCCGCCCTTCATGTAGGTGTAGGTACCCATGCCCATGAACACCGCGTCGTACTCGGCCAGCAGCTGCTCCATGGTGATGTCGGTGCCCACCTCGGTGTTCAGGCGGAACTCGATGCCCATGCCGGTGAAGACTTCGCGGCGGTTGCTCAGCACGGTCTTTTCCAGCTTGAACTCGGGGATACCGAAGGTCAGCAGGCCGCCGATTTCCGGGTTCTTGTCGAACACCACCGGGGTTACGCCGGCGCGCACCAGCACGTCGGCACAGCCCAGGCCCGCCGGGCCGGCACCGATGATGGCGACACGCTTGCCAGTCGGCTTGACCTTGGACATGTCTGGGCGCCAGCCCATGGCGAAAGCGGTGTCGGTGATGTACTTCTCCACCGAGCCGATGGTCACCGCGCCAAAACCGTCGTTCAGGGTGCAGGCACCCTCGCACAGGCGGTCCTGCGGACAAACACGGCCGCACACTTCAGGCAGGGTGTTGGTCTGGTGCGACAGTTCTGCCGCCGCCAGGATGTTGCCCTCGGACACCAGCTTCAACCAGTTGGGGATGAAGTTGTGCACCGGGCACTTCCATTCGCAATACGGGTTACCGCAACCCAGGCAACGGTGCGCCTGCTCCACGGACTGCTGCGGCTTGAAGGGTTCGTAGATCTCGACGAACTCTTTCTTGCGCTGGCGCAGCAGCTTTTTCTTTGGGTCTTTACGCCCCACTTCGATGAACTGGAAGTCGTTGCTCAGACGTTCAGCCATTTTTCAAAACCTCTTTACCGCAGTCGCAAGCTACACGCCGCAAGCTGCAAGTCGATCACTTGGGTCCGGCAAACCTCGCACTGCGTTTACTCGCAGATTGAGGCTTGCCACTTGCAGCTGTTGTTACTGCGGGTTGGCACGGGTGCTGGACAGCAGTTGCTTGAGGTTGGCCGCCTTCGGCTTGACCAGCCAGAAGCGCCGCACGTAGTCGTCCAGGTTCTCGAAGAGCTCACGCCCCCACTCGCTGCCGGTCTCGTCCACGTATTCGCCAAGGACGCGCGCCAGGTGGCTGCGGTACGCCTCCATCGCTTCACCACTGATGCGCTGGATTTCCACCAGTTCATGGTTGAGCTTGTCGACGAAGCTGTTGTCCATGTCGAGCACGTAGGCGAAGCCGCCGGTCATGCCAGAGCCGAAGTTGTAACCGGTCTTGCCCAGGACGCAGACAAAGCCGCCGGTCATATATTCACAGCAGTGATCGCCAGTGCCCTCGACAACAGCGTGGGCGCCAGAGTTACGCACAGCGAAGCGCTCGCCCGCGGTACCGGCGGCGAACAGCTTGCCGCCAGTGGCACCGTACAGGCAGGTGTTGCCGACGATGGCGCTGTGCTGGGTTTCGAACGGGCTGCCGGCAGGTGGCACGATGGTGACCTTGCCACCGGTCATGCCTTTGCCGACGTAGTCGTTGGCGTCGCCTTCCAGGTGCAGGTTCAGGCCACCAGCGTTCCACACGCCGAAGCTCTGGCCCGCAGTGCCCTTGAAGCGGAAGGTGATCGGCGCAGCGGCCATGCCCTGGTTGCCGTGCAAGCGGGCGATCTCACCCGAGATGCGCGCACCGATGGAGCGGTCGCAGTTGCAGATGTCGAGGCTGAACTCGCCACCGGACTGGTCGCGGATCGCCGGCATGGCCATTTCGACCATCTTCTCGGCCAGCTCGCCCTTGTCGAACGGCGGGTTCTTGTCGACTTCGCAGAACTGCGGCTTGTCCGCCGGAATGTGCGAACTGCCCAGCAGCGGCGACAGGTCCAGGTACTGCTGGCGCTCGGTGTCGCCTGGCAGGATGTCGAGCAGGTCGGTGCGGCCGATCAGCTCGCCCAGGCTGCGCACACCCAGTTTGGCCAGCCACTCGCGGGTCTCTTCGGCGACGAAGGTGAAGAAGTTGATCACCATGTCGACGGTGCCGATGTAGTGGTCCTTGCGCAGCTTGTCGTTCTGGGTGGCGACGCCGGTGGCGCAGTTGTTCAGGTGGCAAATACGCAGGTATTTGCAGCCCAGGGCGATCATCGGCGCGGTGCCGAAGCCGAAGCTCTCGGCGCCGAGGATGGCCGCCTTGATCACGTCAAGGCCGGTTTTCAGGCCACCGTCGGTCTGCACCCGCACTTTGCCGCGCAGGTCGTTGCCGCGCAGGGTCTGGTGGGTTTCGGCAAGGCCGAGCTCCCACGGTGCGCCCGCGTACTTGATGGAGGTCAGTGGCGAAGCACCGGTACCGCCGTCGTAGCCCGAGATGGTAATCAGGTCGGCATAGGCCTTGGCCACGCCGGCGGCGATGGTACCAACGCCTGCTTCGGCGACCAGTTTGACCGAGACCAGCGCCTGCGGGTTGACCTGCTTGAGGTCGTAGATCAGCTGGGCCAGGTCTTCGATCGAGTAGATGTCGTGGTGCGGCGGTGGCGAGATCAGGGTCACGCCTGGTACCGCGTAGCGCAGCTTGGCGATCAGGCCGTTGACCTTGCCGCCTGGCAGCTGGCCGCCCTCACCCGGCTTGGCGCCTTGGGCTACCTTGATCTGCAGCACTTCGGCGTTGACCAGGTATTCCGGGGTCACGCCAAAGCGGCCGGTGGCCACCTGCTTGATCTTGGAGCTGCGCACGGTGCCGTAGCGCGACGGGTCTTCACCGCCCTCGCCCGAGTTGGAACGCGCGCCCAGGCGGTTCATGGCCTCGGCCAGCGCCTCGTGGGCTTCTGGCGACAAAGCGCCGAGCGAGATACCGGCGGAATCGAAGCGCTTGAGGATGGCCTCCAACGGTTCGATCTGCTCGATCGCCAGCGGCTGGTCAGCCACTTTGACCTTGAGCAGGTCGCGGATCATCGACACCGGGCGCTGGTCGACCAGCGAGGTGTATTCCTTGAACTTGGCGTAGTCGCCCTGCTGCACAGCCGCCTGCAGGGTGTTGACCACATCCGGGTTGTAGGCGTGGTATTCGCCACCGTGGACGAATTTGAGCAGGCCACCTTGCTGGATCGGCTTGCGCGCGCTCCAGGCTTCGGCGGCGAGCAGCTTCTGGTCGCTTTCCAGGTCTTCGAAACGCGCACCCTTGATGCGGCTCGACACGCCCTTGAAGCTCAGGCCGACCACGTCCTCGGCCAGGCCGATGGCTTCGAACAGCTGCGCACCCCGGTACGAAGCGATGGTGGAGATGCCCATCTTGGACAGGATCTTCAGCAGGCCCTTGGAGATGCCTTTGCGGTAATACTTGAACACCTCGTCCAGATCGCCCAGCACTTCGCCGGTACGGATCAGGTCGGCCAGCACTTCGTACGCCAGGTACGGGTAGACGGCCGAGGCACCGAAGCCCAGCAGCACAGCGAAGTGGTGCGGGTCACGGGCGGTCGCGGTTTCGACCAGGATGTTGCTGTCGCACCGCAGGCCCTGCTCGGTCAGGCGGTGGTGTACGGCACCCACGGCGAGCGAAGCGTGCACCGGCAACTTGCCCGGGGCGATGTAACGGTCGCTCAGCACCAGTTGAGTCTTGCCACTGCGCACCGCTTCTTCGGCTTGGTCGGCGATGTTGCGGATGGCCGCTTCCAGGCCGACGCCTTGCTCGTAGTTGAGGTCGATCAGTTGGCGGTCGAAGCCTTCGCGCTCCAGGTTCATCAGCGAGCGCCACTTGGCAGGCGAGATGACCGGCGAGCTGAGGATGACCCGCGAGGCGTGCTCCGGGGACTCCTGGAAGATGTTGCGCTCGGCGCCCAGGCAGATCTCCAGCGACATGACGATCGCTTCGCGCAGCGGGTCGATCGGCGGGTTGGTGACCTGCGCGAACTGCTGGCGGAAGAAGTCATACGGCGAACGCACGCGCTGCGACAGCACAGCCATCGGCGTGTCGTCACCCATCGAGCCGACCGCTTCCTGGCCCTGCTCACCCAGCGGGCGCAGCACCTGGTCACGCTCTTCGAAGGTGACCTGGAACATCTTCATGTATTGCTTGAGCTGGTCAGCATCGTAGCTGGCCGCGCCCTGGTCGTCGGTCAAGGTCGCCTGGATACGCGTGGCGTGCTGACGCAGCCAGCGCTTGTACGGGTGGCGCGACTTCAGACGGTTGTCGATGGCGTCGGTGTCGAGGATCTGGCCGGTTTCGGTGTCCACGGCGAAGATCTGGCCCGGGCCGACACGGCCCTTGGCGATGACGTCTTCAGGCTTGTAGTCCCATACGCCGATTTCCGACGCGATGGTGATGTAGCCATTGGTGGTGGTCACCCAACGCGCCGGGCGCAGGCCGTTACGGTCGAGCAGGCACACCGCGTGGCGGCCTTCGGTCATGACGATACCGGCCGGGCCATCCCACGGTTCCATGTGCATGGAGTTGTATTCGTAGAAGGCGCGCAGGTCGGCGTCCATGGTCTCGACGTTCTGCCAGGCCGGCGGTACCAGCATGCGCACGCCGCGGAACAGGTCGATGCCACCGGTGACCATCAGCTCGAGCATGTTGTCCATGCTCGACGAGTCGGAGCCCACGCGGTTGACCAGCGGGCCGAGTTCTTCGAGGTCAGGGATCTGGTCATTGGCGAACTTGGTGCGACGGGCCATGGCCCAGTTGCGGTTGCCAGTGATGGTGTTGATTTCGCCGTTGTGGGCGAGGAAGCGGAACGGCTGCGCCAGCGGCCATTTCGGCAGGGTGTTGGTGGAGAAGCGCTGGTGGAACACGCAAATCGCGGTCTGCAGGCGCTCGTCACCCAGGTCTGGATAGAACGCCGCGAGATCGCGCGGCATCATCAGGCCTTTGTAGATGATGGTCTTGTGCGAGAAGCTGCAGATGTAGTGGTCGGTGTCGTGGGCGTTGGCCACGGACGAACGACGACGGGCACTGAACAGCTTGATGGCGAATTCCTGATCGCTCAGGCCTTCACCACCGATGAACACCTGCTCGATCTGCGGCAGGCGCTCCAGCGCCAGGCGACCCAGCACGCTGGTGTCGATCGGCACCTTGCGCCAGCCGACCAGTTTGAGGCCAGCGGCGAGGATCTCGCGGTCCATGTTGGCGCGGGCGGCTTCTGCTTTGACCGGGTCCTGGTTGAAGAACACCATGCCGACGGCGTACTGCTTGGGCAGCTCGACGGCAAACTGTTCCTGGGCCACGGCCCGCAGGAATTGATCGGGCTTCTGCATGAGCAGACCGCAACCGTCACCGGTCTTGCCGTCGGCGTTGATACCGCCGCGGTGGGTCATGCACGTCAGTGCCTGCATGGCGGTTTGCAGAAGGTGGTGACTTGGCTCGCCCGTCATATGGGCGATCAGGCCAAAACCACAGTTGTCCTTGAATTCTTCGGGATGGTACAGACCTGTTTTCATAGACACTTTCTCACCAGGTTCACCTCTCAACGGAGGCAAATCTCTTTTTTAACAACCACTTACCATCCACGCCGATCAAACGCCAGCTTTTTTGCGGTGGTCATGGAAAACCATTGTTGCACAGCGACAGCGATGCCCACAAATTTTCATGTCTCACCATTGAAAATTTATGTCGCAAATTTGAATGTTTTTGCGCCATGCGCCGTGATACGGCTTGGCTCGAGTCTGAAGCGTTTCAGCCATGACTGCAAGAGAGGCTTGTGGCCGGCAGCCTGGGACAGAAAAGCCTGCCGCGCTCGGGCGCAGCAGGCTAGTCGAAAGCTAGAATTCGCTCAGCAACTGGGCGGCGGGGTGGTGCCGCCCGGCAGGTATCAGCGGGCCGTGGCCAGCTCTTGTTGGACGCTGGCGACGGTACGTGGCCAAGGTTTACCAGCCTGGACCTTCGCTGGCAAGTTCTTGATTGCCGCAACCGCTGCGTCACGGTTGGCGAAGCTGCCGTAAGTCACGACATACAGCGGCTTGCCCTGCAGGTTTTTCTTGAAGTAGCGATAGTCGCCACCCTGGGCTTTGACGAAGGCCTGGGCCGACGCTTCGGAGCTGGTGCCGAGGATCTGCACCACGTAATTGCCCGGTTTCTGACCTGCATACCAGCCACCACCGCTGCTGCCGGTAGCCGCAGGCTTCTCGACAGGCTTGGCAGCTGGCTTGGCTGTGGCGACCTGGGTTGGCGCAGGCGCAGGCTTAGCAGGTGCAACCGGTTTTGCAGGCTGGGTTGCGACGGGCTTTGGCGCAGGCGCAACCGGCTGAACCGGTGCACTTCCAGTCGGCTTGGACAGCGTCGGTGCCGGGCCGGCAGGCACGCCTTGCGGCGGTGCGATGGTGGTCACGGTCGGCGGGTTGCCAGGCTGCAGCGCGGTATTGCCGGCCGGGCTGCCCTCTTCGCCATCCCCCATGCCAGCGGCCTGGGCCAATGGTTCGCGCATCACCGGCTGCGACTGCCCTACCAGCGGCAGTGGCATCGGCTGCGACGAGCCGGAGAACTCGATGGCCGGGTTGCCATTATTGGCCTGGGCGGCGCCCGGCTGGCCTTCACCTAATGGCAATTGAGCCTGGGCAGCCGGCACCTCGGCAGGTGCCTTGTCGCCTTTCTTGGGCATGAGAACCGCGGCAGCAACGGCGACCACGACCACAGCGGACAGCGCGAGCACATGTTTCTTAGGCATTTTCAACCCCATGGATGGTCGCTTGGCCGTCGAACGGCTGGCGATCATGGCTTCGATCAAAGTGTCACGGGCGACCTGGTTGATTGTGCCAGGCCAACCGTCGGAGTGTTCGTGGATATCGACGATCTGTTCGCGGGTGAACACCTCGATGCCCCGGCCGGCGCCATCCAGACGCTGCTCCAGGTACTCGCGGGTCTCCTCTTCGCTGTAGGGGGCGAGCTCGATAACGTGGAAACGCTCTTCCTCGATACTCAGCTCATCCAGCCCGGCAATCAGCGACGGTTCGCCGAACAGGAACACGTGCGGACGCCCTTCCGGAACACCCGCCGCCAGCTCCAGCAACGCTTGGAGTGCCGACTCGTCGAGTTGTTCCGCATCGTCCACCAGCAAATAGACTTCCTGCCCGGTCAGCGCCAGTTGCACCACCTTCGACAGTATGGCCTGGACCTCAGGCTGGGCGACCTCAAGCGACTGCGCGACCTGGGCGAGCACGCTGGCCGCATCGCTGGCGCCACGGGCAGAAACCACCACGCTCTGCACCGATTGCTTGTTGGTACTGGCCACCAGGGCCTGGCGCAGCAAGGTCTTGCCGCTGCCCAGGGGGCCGGTGACCACCAGCATCAGCTGGCTGTAGCGGGCCAGGTGATGCAGCTGGCCCAGCACAGGCTTGCGCTGTGCCGGGAAGAATTTGAAGCCGGGCACGCGGGGCGCGAACGGATCGTGGCTCAACTGGTAATGGTCGAGAAAGGCCTCATCGGCATGCAAACTGGTCATTGCGCTGTCACAACCTCAAAGCTGGGCCACGATCGCGCGGTAATCCGCCGACAGCGTGGCCTGAAGAATCTCTTTCGGATAGTCGTCGGTGATCACGGCCTCGCCCATCTGGCGCAACAGCACCAGACGTAGACGCCCGTCGAGCACCTTCTTGTCGACCGCCATGTGCTCCATGAAATGCGCCGGGGTCATTTCCTGTGGTGGCACCACCGGCAAACCTGCATCCTGCAACAGGCGGATTCCGCGATCGCGCTCGGCCTGGTCGATCCAGCCGAGCCGCATGGACATTTCCAGGGCCATCACCGTGCCCGCCGACACGGCTTCGCCGTGCAGCCAGACGCCGTAGCCCATATGGGTTTCGATGGCATGGCCGAAGGTATGCCCAAGGTTCAGGGTCGCCCGCACGCCGGATTCGCGCTCATCGGCACCGACCACCGCAGCCTTGGCTGCGCAGGAACGGCGGATGGCTTCGGTCAGGGCCGTGGAGTCCAGGGCACGCAGGGCCTTCATATTGTCCTCGAGCCAAGCGAGGAACGGCTTGTCGCAGATCAGGCCGTACTTGATCACTTCGGCCAGGCCTGCGGACAGCTCACGCGCCGGCAGGGTCTTGAGGCTGGTGGTGTCGATCAGCACCGCGTTGGGCTGATAGAAGGCACCGACCATGTTCTTGCCCAGCGGGTGGTTGATGCCGGTCTTGCCGCCGACCGAAGAGTCGACCTGGGACAACAGGGTGGTCGGCACCTGGATGAAATCGACGCCGCGTTGGTAACAGGCAGCGGCAAAGCCGGCCATGTCGCCGATCACGCCACCGCCAAGGGCCACCACGGTGGTGCGACGGTCGTGCCGGGCAGTGAGCAGGCCATCGAAGATCAATTGCAGCGTTTCCCAGTTCTTGTGGGCTTCGCCGTCAGGCAACACCACGGGCAGCACCGAATAGGCACCCAGGGTCTTGGCCAGGCGTTCGAGGTACAGAGGCGCGACGGTTTCGTTGGAAACGATGGCGACCTGCCGCCCGGCAATGTGCGGCGCCAGCAACTCGGGCTGGTCCAGCAGGCCTTCGCCAATGTAGATCGGGTAGCTACGCTCGCCCAGGTCGACCTTTAGTGTCTGCATGTATCCCCACAATGTACTTGGGCGCGGCGCCGCTTGGGCGACGCACGCGGTAAGTTGAACCTCGCCTCGGCGCTGGTGGCCGAGAATAGTCCCGGCTTATCGGGGCGGCAACTGCTGCAAGCGTTCGAGAATATCGATCACCACCATGCGCGGCGGCCGCTCGTCGGTTTCAACGACCAGGTCGGCGATCTCGCGGTAGAGCGGATCACGCGCTTCGAGCAGGGCGCGAAGGGTCGCTTCCGGGTTGGCGGTACGCAACAGGGGGCGATTGCGATCACGTGCGGTGCGACCGACCTGCTGCTCCACCGAAGCATGCAGGTAGATCACCCGGCCGCCCTGGCGCAACGCCTGGCGGTTGGCATCGCGCATTACCGCGCCGCCGCCGGTGGCCAGGACCACGCCGTCGAGCCCACAGAGCTCGGCGATCATCGCCTGCTCACGGTCACGGAAGCCCGGCTCGCCTTCCTTGTCGAAGATCCACGGGATGTTGGCGCCGCATCGCAGTTCGATTTCCTTGTCGGAATCTTTGAACAGCAGGCGCAGCTCTTTGGCCAATAGGCGTCCAATGGTGCTTTTACCAGCGCCCATTGGCCCCACAAGTATCAAATTTCGCACAGAATCAACGACTCACAGCAATCGCCTGGTCACTCATGATACGCGGAGTCAGGAAGACCAGCAGCTCGGATTTTTTCTCTTGTAATACATCGCGTCGAAACAGCCGCCCAACATACGGCAGATCGCCGAAAAATGGCACCTTGTCGACCACATTGTTTTGCGTGGTCGAGTAGACGCCACCGATCACGATCGTCTCGCCGTCCGCCACGCGAACCTTGGCATTGACCTCGTTCTTGCGGATCGGCGGTACGTTGTTCAAGGCATTGACGTAATCAGGCTCGTCCTTGGTCACCCTGACCGTCATGATGACCTTGTTGTCCGGGGTAATCTGCGGGGTGACTTCAAGCGACAGGGACGCTTCGCGAAACGACACGGACGTGGCGCCGCTCTTGCTGGTTTCCTGGTAAGGCACCTCGGTACCTTTGAGGATCCTGGCCGTTTCCTTGTCGGCCGTGACCACCTTGGGCTGCGAAATGATTTCGCCATTGCCGCTCTTTTCCATGGCGCTGAGCTCAAGGTCCAGCAGGATGCCGCCACGCAGCAGGCCCAGGCCGACACTGGAGCCGGCACGCTCCACCCCAAGGTCGACGAACAGCTCCTTGCCTGGCCTTACATTCTCACCGTACAAGGGCCCACCCCAACGCACCCCAAGGCTCTTTTCGTAATCGACATTGGCCTCGACGATGCGTGCCTCGATCGCCACCTGACGCACCGGCACATCCAGCTGCGCCACCAGGTGGCGCAGCTCGGCAAGGCGGTCAGCGGGCTGGTAGGCCACCAGGGTATTGGTGCGCGCATCCACGCTCAAACTGCCTCGCCCAGTGAGGATGCCGTCGTCTGCCAGGGTTGCCAGCAACAGCTCTGCGAGCTCGGAGGCTACGGCATGGTGGATCGGCATCAGTTCACGCTGCAGCGGTTGCAATTGCGCATCCAGCGCCTGGCCTAGTCGGGCGTCGAGCGATTGCCCAGCAAGCTCCGCCGCCGGCGCCACCAGCAGCACATTGCCCTCTTCACGCCGTGCCAGGCCCTTGCTGCGCAGCACCAAATCCAGCGCCTGCTCCCAGGGCACATCCTGAAGCCGCAAGGTGATATTGCCCTGCACCGAATCGCTGGCAACCAGGTTCACGCCGGCATGGTCTGCCAGCACCTGCAATACGGCGCGCACCTGCACATCCTGAAAGTTCAGCGACAGTGGCTCACCCCGAGTCGGCGCTGCCGTCGCTAGCGGGATCGACAAGACGAACGCCGCCACCCCCATCCATAGCCTTTTCATCCTTGTCCATGACCTCCTTGTCCAGGGGTTTTCGGAGGGTGAGTACGGCTGTGCGCTCATGCCACTCACGCGCCACGAACCACCGCTCGCGCACGTCGACCCGCTGCTCGTCGATGTGCACCACAACACCCTCATCGCGCCCGAGCCGGTCGCCCAGGCGCACGCGATACAACTGGCCTGCAGACAACAACAGCGCTTCATGCGCGCCGCCTTGCGCCAGGCTCCCGACCATTTCCAGCTGCGCCAAGGGCACACGACCCAATTCGCCAGGTGCCACTTTCGCCGGGGCAGCGGAGAACGGATCGACCAACGGCGGCACGGCCGCTGCCCGAGCGGGCAAATCTGCCAACGACGCAACGGCCGGCGTCGTAGCATCAGCATGATGGGCGTGAACCCTCAGGCGAACGCGCAACAATCCAGGCCGCCCATCGACTTCGTTCATGCTCAGGTCACTCACGCGCAGCAGCCGCAGCTGCCCAAGCCATTCATCCAACCACAGGCGCAGTGCTGCATACCGGCCCACCACCTGAACATCGAGGGGAATGGTTCGGTAGTGCGCCTGCTCCACCGCCTCATGCACATCGAGCCGCTCGAACAGCAGGCCAAATTCATGCCCTGAGGCGGCAAGCGAATCGAGCAGGTCACTCATGCCCTCGCCTGCGGCCAGACGCCACCGGGCAACCTGCAGCGCCTGCTGTGCGGCGGCCAGCGCAGCGCGCATGCGTGCCATCTCCCGCACCTGCGCTGCCTTGGCCGAATGCTCCTCGCTCAACCGCTCATGCTGCGCATTCACTTGCCCATGGGCGTGCCGCAACTCCGGCAGGCGTAGCCCACACCCCAGCGCCAATACCAACACTCCCAGACCGACCGAAGCGCCCCACCTGAAGCGAGCGGAACGTTCGGCCATGCCCTGCCAGCTCCCCCACCAGGCTGCATTCACGACCAAAACGCCGACACACGCGCTGTCAGGACAAACTCATCGCCCGAAGGCAGGTGCTTCACATGCTTGAGCTCCAGGCCTTGCAGTACAGCGGACCGCTCGAGGTCGCGCATGAACTGAGCGACCACAGCACCGGACGCGGCCTGGCCGGTCACCTGCAAACGGCCGCCCGCCAACGTGAGCTCAGTGAGCTGCAGACCAGCAGGCAACGCGGCCTCCAGGTCGCTAAGCAACGCGGGGAATACACCTTGATCGGCGCGCAGACTGGCCAACACCGCGGCCTGTACCTGGGCAGCATCGTGGGCGGCACGGACATCGGCATGCTGCTCCAATTGTTCATCCAGCAGCGCAACGGCGGATTGACGACTAACAGTGCTCAACCCTTGCTGCTGCGCACGTTGGCGTGCCAGTTGATCGATCAGCATCACGGCGCACAGGGCCAGCGCCGCACTGCCAAGCAACATCCACTGAAAGCGCCGAAGCATCGACCGGCGCTGCCGCTCGCGCCAGGGCAAAAGGTTAAAACGCATCATGGCTGTATGCCTCCGAGCGCCAAGGCGCATGCCAAGAGCATCTCGCCCCCACCAGGCTCCAACCCCACAATAGAAGGCAGGGGCCGACAGGGCAGCTTCACCTCTGCACTCAGGTTATCCAGCCACGCTTGCTCGATCGGTGAACTGCCGGCGACCAGCACGCATTCCAGTTGACTGTCGTCGCCCAGAAGCGCCGGCCATTGGCCAAGTGCTTGGCCAAGGTGCACTTCGCGGCGCTGCGCGGGCATGCCCTGCCGCCAACAATGCAGCGTCGCGCCTTGCGCTTCGATGCGCAGCAATGCCGAACCCGCAAGCGCGCCCTGCGGCAGCATCCGCTGCAACGCGATACTGTCGACCTCCATCGCCTCGGCCTGCAGCCCGGCTGCATCAAGCAGGGCTTCAACGGGCTCCAGCGCACGCTGGCGACAGGCCGCCACCATGACCTCCTGGCAATCGGCCTGGGCCTCGGAGGCCCCGAGCAACTGAAAGTCCAGCGCCAGATCATCAAGCGGAAATGGAAACAGGCGATCCGCATCAGCCAGCAACTGGGCCTCGATATCGGCTTCACTCAGGCCCGCTGGCAGTTGGCACACCTTGCAGATCACCTGATTTGCCGGCAGCGCCACCGCAACGCGCCGCTGCCGACTGCCGCTGCGCCTGCAGGCACGGCGCAACGCAGCCACTAGCCGGGGAGGGTCGCTCGCCCAATCAGCCCCACTGTACGGTTCATACGGCTCGTGCGCCCAGGCCGCGACCTGGCAACGCCCCTTGCGTCGCTGCAGCTGCACAATCCGAACGGAGTCGGGGGCAATTTCCACCCCCAAGAGTGAACCGGCATCCATGCCGAAACGTCCAAGCATCGCTGTTCCTTTGCTGTATGCCGCAAACCCGCGTCAGCGCTAGGCCCCAGCGGCCAAACGGTTCGACGGGCCACCTGGCCGGTCACCCGGCAAGGCGAAAAAATGCTTATAATGCCCAGCGTTTTTGGTCCGCCGGACCCGTACGCAATTCACTTATCAACCTGGACGCCCAAAAGCCTTGATACGTCTGCTGAAGTTCTTCTGGTGGTCTTCCGTCGCAGTCATTAGCGCGCTCGTACTCGGTGTGAGCGGTGCGTTTCTGTATCTTAGCCCTAGCCTGCCCTCGGTCGAGTCCCTCAGAAGCATCCAGTTGCAGATCCCCCTCAGGGTGTACAGCAGCGACGGCAAGCTGATTGCCGAGTTCGGCGAAATGCGCCGCTCGCCGATCCGTTTCGCGGAAATCCCCCCACAATTTATCCAGGCGCTTCTGTCAGCCGAGGACGACAATTTCCTCAACCACTACGGCGTTGACCCCAGCAGCCTGATGCGCGCCGCGACTCAGCTGGTAAAAACCGGCCATATCCAGACGGGCGGCAGCACCATCACCATGCAGGTGGCGAAGAACTTCTTCCTCACCAGCGAGCGCAGCTTTTCGCGCAAGACCAACGAGATTCTGCTGGCCCTGCAGATCGAGCGTGAGCTGACCAAGGACGAAATCCTTGAGCTGTACGTGAACAAGATCTACCTGGGCAACCGGGCGTACGGCATCGATGCCGCCGCACAGGTCTATTACGGCAAGTCGATCCGCGACGTGAGCCTGGCGCAAATGGCGATGATCGCCGGCCTGCCCAAGGCACCTTCGCGCTTCAACCCCCTGGCCAACCCGGTGCGCGCCAAAGAGCGTCGCGACTGGATTCTTGGCCGCATGTACAAGCTCGGCAAGATTGACCAGGCCAGCTACCAGGCCGCCCTGGCCGAGCCGCTCAACGCCAGCTATCACGTGCCGACACCTGAGGTGAATGCCCCGTACGTCGCCGAGATGGCCCGCGCCGAGATGGTCGGCCGTTATGGCAGCGATGCCTACACCGAGGGCTTCCGCGTCACCACCACGGTGCCAAGCGACATGCAGGAGATGGCCAACAAAGCCATTCTCACGGGCCTTTCCGATTACGATGAACGCCACGGTTACCGCGGCCCCGAGGCACGCTTCCCAGGCAAGACCCACGCGGCCTGGCTGCTGGAACTGAGCAAGCAGCGCACCCTGGGCGGCCTTGAGCCAGCCATCGTCACCCAGGTCGACAAAACCGACCTCAAGGTGCTGACCCGCAGCGGCCAGGAAGAAACCGTGGCCTGGGACACCATGAAGTGGGCGCGCCCGTTCCTCAATAGCAATTCCCAGGGCCGCGCACCGCAAAGCCCCGCCGATGTTGCCCAGGTAGGCGACCTGGTGCGCCTGCAGCGCCTGGACGACGGCAAGCTCAAGTTCAGCCAGGTGCCGGGCGCACAAAGCGCGCTGGTCACCCTCGACCCATACAACGGCGCCATTCGTGCCCTGGTAGGCGGCTTCTCGTTCGAGCAAAGCAACTACAACCGTGCCATGCAGGCCAAGCGCCAACCTGGCTCGAGCTTCAAGCCCTTCATCTATAGCGCGGCGCTCGACAGCGGCTACACCGCAGCCAGCCTGGTCAACGATGCACCGATCGTGTTCGTCGACGAGTACCTGGACAAGGTCTGGCGGCCGAAGAACGACACCAACACCTTCCTCGGCCCGATCCGCATGCGCGAGGCGCTGTACAAATCGCGCAACCTGGTATCGATCCGCCTGCTGCAGGCCATGGGCGTCGACCGCACCATCGACTACATCGCCAAGTTCGGCTTCAACAAGCAGGACTTGCCGCGCAACCTGTCGCTGGCACTGGGCACCGCAACCCTCACGCCGATGGAAATCGCCACGGGCTGGAGCACCTTTGCCAACGGCGGTTACAAGATCACCCCGTACCTGATCGACCGCATCGAGAGCCGCAGCGGCGAGACCCTGTTCACCGCCAACCCGCCCCGCGTGCCGCAAGGCGCCCAGGACCAGGTAGGCCTTGCCGCGCCAGAGCAGCCGATCAGCACCGCAGCCATGCCGGGCGAGGCGCCGGCCGCCTTTGGCCAAGTCACGCCAGCACCGCAAACGCCGGCAGTGGCGGAACAGATCATCGACGGCCGCACCACGTACATCCTCACCAGCATGCTGCAGGATGTAATCAAACGGGGCACTGGCCGCCGTGCGCTGGCCCTGGGCCGCACCGACCTGGCCGGCAAGACCGGTACCACCAACGAGTCCAAGGATGCCTGGTTCTCCGGCTACAACGCCGATTACGTGACCACGGTATGGGTCGGCTTCGACCAGCCCGAGACCCTGGGCCGCCGCGAGTACGGTGGCACTGCGGCGCTGCCGATCTGGATGAGTTTCATGGGTGCTGCGCTGAAGGACAAACCCAACCACGTACCGGCTGAGCCGGAAGGCATCCTCAGCCTGCGTGTCGACCCGGTCAGCGGCCGCGCGGCCTCGCCGGGCACGCCGAACGCCTACTTCGAGCTGTTCAAGGCCGAAGATTCGCCACCGTCAGGGGATGAACTGGGCAACGGCGCGGCACCGGGAAGCCCGCTGCCGGCGGATGAAGCGGCGCCGATGGACCTGTTCTGATCCCTGACAGGCTAGCGCCGCCTGTGTAGGAGCGGCCTTGTGTCGCGATGGGCTGCGCAGCAGCCCCTTGCCTTGCTGCAATTGGCGTATGGCCACACGCATGGGTTCGGGGGTACGCATACGCTCGACCCAGGTGCCAAACTCCAGGCGCAGCGGCTGCCGGGTGTGGCTGCGCACATACAGGCCGGC
>NZ_JAPFCE010000096.1:0-16342 GCF_026240895.1 Pseudomonas sp. DCB_AW | reverse complement strand
GGCCCCAGCAATTTCTGCATTAACGCTGAGATCCTGGGGCCGCTACGCAGCCCTTTCGCGACGCAAGGCCGCTCCTACAGGGACCGCGTAAAATTAGCGGTTCAATTCCTTTCCCCCACTTACAAAAAACAGTCAATACTTCCCCCATCCACACGTGGGCAGGATCGCCCGTTGTCGTGTCAAAACGAATAACAACCACGTTTCCAAGGAACCGGACCTATGCTTCGCCGCCGCATGCTCATCATGTTGGCCGTCGTTCTGCTGATCGTGTTGGCCCTGGGGGGCTACAAGGCCTTCTCGATCTACCAGCAGATCCAGGTGTTCACAGCCCCCAAGCCGCCGATCACCGTGGCGGCAGCGCTGGCCGAAGAACGCCAGTGGCAAGAACGCCTGCCCGCCGTCGGCAGCCTCAAGGCCCTGCAAGGCGTCGAGCTGAGCCTTGAGGTGGAAGGCATCGTCAAAAGCCTGCACTTCGACTCCGGGCAGAAGGTCAAGGCCGGGCAACTGCTGCTGCAACTCAATGACGAACAGGAAACCGCCCTGCTCGGCACCGCCCAGGCCGACCTGGGGCTGGCCAAGGTCGATTTCGGCCGCGGCAGCCAGCTGGTCGGCGACTCGGCCATCTCCCGGGGCGAGTACGACCGCCTCACCGCCCAGTACCGGCGCAACCAGGCCGTGGTCGATCAGCTCAAGGCCTCGAAGACCAAAAAAAGCATCAGTGCGCCCTTCAGCGGCACCATCGGCATTCGCCAGGTGGATGTCGGCGACTACCTCGCCGCTGGCACGGTGATCGCCACCCTGCAAGACCTGTCCAGCCTCTACGTCGACTTCAACGTGCCCGAGCAGGCCCTGCCGCACCTGAGCCTAGGCCAGCAGGTGCTGGTGCAGGTCGCCGCTTACCCGGGCCAGACCTTCACCGCCAGCCTCAGCGCCATCAACCCCAAGGTCGAGGAAAGCACCCGCAACCTGCTGGTCCGCGCAACCTTGGCCAACCCTGACGGCAAGCTGCTGCCTGGCATGTTCGCCAACCTGCTGATCCTGCTGCCCGCGCCACAGCCGCGGGTGGTGGTGCCGGAAAGCGCCATCACCTACACCCTGTATGGCAACTCGGTGTATGTCGCCACCCCGAAAAAGGACAAGGACGGCAACCCGGAAAAAACCGACGACGGCCAACCCCCGCTCATCGCCGAGCAGCGCACCGTGCAGACGGGCGAGCGCCGCGACGGCGTGGTGGTGGTCAGCAAGGGCCTGCAGGCCGGCGAGCAGGTGGTTACCGCTGGGCAACTCAAGCTCACACCCGGCGCGGCGATCCGCATCGGCCAGGACAAGGCGCTCACACCTGAGCAAGGTGCTCCTGACCCAGGCAAGGCTGATCCAGGCACCCCGCACAACGACTGATAGGAGGCAGGCATGGCGTTCACCGACCCGTTCATCCGTCGCCCGGTCCTGGCCAGCGTCGTCAGCCTGCTGATTTTGCTGCTGGGCTTTCAGGCCTGGAGCAAACTGCAGATTCGCCAGTACCCGCAGATGGAAAACGCCCTGATCACGGTGACCACCGCGTACCCCGGCGCCAACGCCGAGACCATCCAGGGCTACATCACCCAGCCGCTGCAACAGAGCCTGGCCAGCGCCGAAGGCATCGACTACATGACCTCGGTGAGTCGGCAGAACTTCTCGATCATCTCCATCTATGCGCGCGTCGGCGCCGACAGTGACCGTTTGTTCACCGAACTGCTGGCCAAGGCCAACGAGGTGCGCAACAAGCTGCCGCAAGACTCCGAAGACCCGGTGCTGAGCAAAGAGGCCGCCGACGCCTCGGCGCTGATGTACATCAGCTTCTACAGCAAGGAAATGAGCAACCCGCAGATCACCGACTACCTGTCCCGAGTGATCCAACCCAAACTGGCCACCCTGCCGGGCATGGCCGAGGCGGAGATCCTCGGCAACCAGGTGTTCGCCATGCGCATCTGGATCGACCCGGTGAAACTGGCCGGCTACGGCCTCTCGGCCACCGACGTGACCAACGCCGTGCGCCGTTACAACTTCCTCTCGGCCGCCGGTGAGGTAAAAGGCGAGTACGTGGTCACCAGCATCAATGCCAGCACCGAGCTCAAGTCTGCCGAAGCGTTCGCTGCCCTGCCGGTCAAGACCAGCGGCGACAGCCGGGTGCTGCTGGGCGATGTGGCACGGGTCGAAATGGGTGCAGAAAACTACGACACGGTCAGTTCGTTCGACGGCATCCCTTCGGTCTACATCGGCATCAAGGCCACACCGGCCGCCAACCCGCTGGAGGTGATCAAAGAAGTCCGGCGCATCATGCCGGAACTCGAAAGCCAGTTGCCCTCGGCGCTGAAAGTGTCGATTGCCTACGACGCCACGTTGTTCATCCAGGCCTCCATCGACGAGGTGATCAAGACCCTCGGCGAAGCGGTGCTGATCGTCATCGTCGTGGTGTTCCTGTTCCTCGGCGCGTTGCGCTCGGTGCTGATCCCGGTGGTGACCATCCCGCTGTCGATGATCGGCGTGCTGTTCTTCATGCAGATGATGGGCTACTCGCTCAACCTGCTGACCCTGTTGGCGATGGTGCTGGCCATCGGCCTGGTGGTGGACGATGCCATTGTCGTGGTGGAGAACATCCACCGGCACATGGAAGAAGGCAAGACGCCGTTCGACGCGGCGCTGGAAGGTGCACGGGAAATCGCCATGCCGGTGGTGTCGATGACCATCACCCTGGCCGCGGTGTATGCCCCCATCGGCTTCCTGACCGGGCTCACAGGCGCGTTATTCAAAGAATTCGCCCTGACCTTGGCCGGTGCAGTGATCATCTCCGGCGTCGTCGCCCTGACCCTGTCACCGATGATGTGCGCGCTGTTGCTGCGCCAGGAACAGAACCCCTCGGGCCTTGCCCATCGCCTCGACCTGCTGTTCGAGCGCCTCAAGGTGCGCTACCAGCGCCTGCTGCACGCCACCCTGGACAGCCGGCCGGTGGTGCTGGTGTTCGCCGTGATCGTCCTGTGCCTGATCCCGGTACTGCTCAAATTCACCCAGAACGAGCTGGCGCCCAACGAGGATCAAGGGGTGATCTTCATGATCAGCAGTTCGCCGCAGCCGGCCAACCTCGACTACCTCAACGCCTACACCGACCAGTTCACGCCGTTGTTCAAAGCCTTCCCCGAGTATTACTCGTCGTTTCAGATCAACGGTTTCAACGGTGTGCAGAGCGGCATTGGCGGCTTCCTGCTAAAGCCTTGGAACGAGCGCGAGCGCACGCAGATGGAGCTGCTGCCGCTGGTGCAGGCCAAACTTGAAGAAATCGGCGGCCTGCAGATCTTCGGCTTCAACCTGCCGTCGCTGCCCGGCACCGGTGAGGGCCTGCCGTTCCAGTTCGTGATCAACACCGCGGGGGACTACCCGGCCCTGCTGGACGTGGCCCAACGTATCAAGGCACGCGCCCAGGCATCGGGCAAGTTCGCCTTCCTCGACATCGACCTGGCCTTCGACAAACCGGAAGTGGTGGTCGACATCGACCGGGCCAAAGCGGCGCAGATGGGCGTCTCGATGGACGCCCTGGGCGGCACCTTGGCCACCCTGCTGGGCGAGGGGGAAATCAACCGTTTCACCCTGGAGGGCCGCAGCTACAAGGTGATTGCCCAGGTCGAGCGGCCGTACCGCAACAACCCTGGCTGGCTCAACAACTACTACGTGAAGAACGACCAGGGCCAGTTGCTGCCACTGTCGACCCTCATCACCCTCAGCGACCGCGCCCGCCCGCGCCAGCTCAACCAGTTCCAGCAGTTGAACTCGGCCATCATCCAAGGCGTGCCCATGGTCAGCCTGGGCGAAGCATTGCAGACCGTGCAGGCCATCGCTCGCGAAGAAGCCCCGGAAGGCTTCGCCTTCGACTATGCCGGGGTGGCGCGCCAGTATGTTCAGGAAGGCAGCGCGTTGTGGGTAACCTTCGGCCTGGCGCTGGCGATCATCTTCCTGGTGCTGGCGGCGCAGTTCGAAAGCTTCCGCGATCCGCTGGTGATTCTGGTGACTGTGCCGTTGTCGATCTGCGGGGCGCTGTTGCCGCTGTTCCTGGGTATTTCCAGCATGAACATCTATACCCAGGTCGGGCTGGTGACACTGATCGGGCTGATTACCAAGCACGGTATTCTGATCGTCGAATTTGCCAACCAGTTGCGCGAAGAAAAAGGCCTGAGCGTGCGTGAGGCAATCGAGGAAGCGGCCGCCATCCGCCTGCGGCCGGTACTGATGACCACGGCGGCGATGGTGTTTGGCATGGTGCCGTTGATTCTGGCGACCGGCGCAGGGGCAGTGAGCCGGTTCGATATCGGCACGGTGATTGCGACCGGGATGTCGATCGGGACGTTGTTTACCTTGTTTGTGCTGCCTTGCATCTACACCTTGCTGGCGCACAAGACGGTGGCCAAGGCACCTGTGCCAGCTGACATTTCCCGGTAGGAGCAGCCTTGTGCCGCGAAGAGGCCGGTGGCAGCAGCGAAGATTCAGAGTGCTTTTACCGGCCTCTTCGCAGCACAAGACTGCTCCTACCGGAATCGTAGTTGGCCGACGGCACTCACAAACAAAAAAACCAGAGGCCCCGCTATGCAGGGCCTCTGGTTTTCAAGCACCACCCAGGTTCAGCCGAACGGCCGCAATCCCTGACGCATACCGAACAGGAACAGCAACAGGTCTTGGTCCGGCTTGGCCTGTTCCTGCGGCTTTGCCACACGTGGCAAAGCGCACTGGTCAGCCATCTCGGCCTTGCTGAACACCGTCGGCTTCGGCTCTTCCCAGGCAGCCACCGCCACAGTGGTCACGGCCAATCCAGCCACCAGGAACAAAGCTCGAGCGATTTCTAGTTTCATTGCCCTAACCCTTTGACAACGCTGCCAAACGCCATTTGGTAAAAATAGAGCAATGTCTGCCATTCCGCATCAGTGAACGACGAGTGGCGGCGCAACTGACGCAGGTCATTCGCCGCCGCACGTTGGCAGCTGATGCGCCGCCGGCACTTCTCAAGGTCCAGCAAAGCGACTTCGACCCGGGCCTGTTCGCCCTCGCCGATCACCTTGACGAACACATGCTTGCCGTACAGGCAGCCGTGCTGCCAGTGCCCCAGGTGCATACGCGCCAGGTTATCCGCCAGGTCCTTGAGCATGCGCTCATGCACCGCCTGAGGGTAACGCTCGCGGGCACCTTCGGCATGCCAGGTGTCGAGCTCGACAAAGCCATCCAGCGCTTCGCTAACCAGCAGCGCGCGCCATTGATGATCGGCATCGCGCTCGGCACCACAAAAGACGATGTGCGGAACACGTACACCCAATTGCTCGAAGCTGTTGATGGCATCGAGTTCACGCAAAACGGTCGGCCGGCCAAAGGGGTGCAACAGGCTGCGGTAGATGTGCCCGACCTGGCGCTTGGCATACAGCAGTTTGCCGTTGGCATCGTTGAGGCGTTGCACGCCACTTTCGCCACCACGCCGCTGGTTGGGTTCCTCGACCCATTCGCCCTGCTGGCGCCAGTAAAAATCGAACCGCGACTCCCCACTCTGGGCTACAGCCATCAAACACTACCCCTTACGCAATACATAGACTCGCCACATGGCATAGAACGGCAGGAAGTCCAAGCGTTCCTGGATTCTGAAACCGGCGGCCTCAAATTCTTCTTCGACCGTGTCCGCTGGTAACACGAAACGATTTTGGTAATTGTCCTGCTCGGCCTTGGCGCTGCGACGCTGCTCGAGCTTTTTCCGGCGCCAAGCTTTGAAGTTGCCGTCCACCCACAGCGACAGAATCACACTATCACGGCTAACTCGTTGAAATTCCGAAAGAATTGTCTTTCTGTGGGCCGCTTCGCCGATGTGATGGAACAGCCGCATGCAGAAAATGCTGTCGACCGAATTGTCAGGAAGGTCAATGGCGAACGCAGAAGTCTGCAAGGGGCGTACCCGGGCGACCACCTCTGGCGGTTGCGCGGCACAGGCTGTCTCGATCATCGCCTCGGAGTTGTCGGCGCCGATGATGACTCGGTTGGGTTTTTCCGCCAGCAACGGCCAGAAGCGCCCAGCACCGCAGGGCAGGTCAAGTACCAGGCCCGGCTCACCGGCCAACGCCAAGGCGCGACGTGCCAACTGCTCGTCACGCTTGTGGGAAAGGCGTCGGGCCAGACCATCCTGATGCTTGAGGAAATACTCGCGCGCGTGGTCTTTGTCGTATTTCTCGGAAAATTCAAGCTTGATGGGGCTACGCATTGGGCATCTCCTGACTCCAGTGCGCTCACCTTAGGTAAGCAAGCGTTGGAATCAGGTTATGCCAATGTGAAAAAAGTGTTAGTTCTTTGGAGAGGTATTACCAAAAATTACCCGACCAACCCCGAAGGGCTGCCCTTCTCCACACTTTGGCTCAGGTCCACCTGAAAACGGCAGCCGTGCGGCAAGGTCGAGGTCAGGGTGACGCGCCACCCCTGGTCGTCACAGATGCGCTGCACCAGCGACAGGCCCAAGCCCAGCCCTTCGCCACGCCGCTCAGCGCCGCGCACGAAGGGTTTGAACATCGCCTCGCGCTGCTCCTCGGGGATGCCCACGCCACTGTCCTCGACGCTGAACCCGTTCGCTTCCAGGCTCAGGCGAATGTAACCGCTGTCGGTGTAGTGCGCGGCGTTGCGCAGCAGGTTGCCCATCACCGATTGCAGGAAGGTGGCGTTGTACAGCACCGGGCTTGCGCTGACGCGGCCGTCGAAATACAGCGTGAGCCCCTTCTGCTCGATCGTTTCGCGCCAAACCCCAGTGAGTTCATCCGCAACTTCGCGCAAGGTCGCCTGGGAGGCCACGGCACCCTCATCGCGTTGGGCTCGGGCAAGCATCAGGAAGGTCTTGACCAGTTCGCGCATTTCTTCGGTCGCCCGCGCCACCCGCTCGACCTGGCTGCGTGCACGCGGGTCCAGTGCCTGGTTTTCCAGCAGCAGCTCACACGACGTGGCCAGCACCATCAGCGGGGTTCGCAGCTCGTGGCTGACGTCGCTGGTGAACAGCCGCTCGCGGGTCAAGGCGTCGCGCAAGCGGCCCAGCGTGTCGTCGAAAGCTACGGCCAACTGGCCCACTTCGTCGGCCGCGTAATCGGGTGCCAGCGGTGGTGCCAGGCCGAGTAGCTGGTCGCGGTGGCGCACTTGACGCGCCAGGCGGATCACCGGCGCCATCACCCGGCGCGCCACCAGCCACCCCAGGATCACGGCCAGCACCAGGCTGAGCACGAAGCCGACGACCACAACAGCGAACAGCACACGCTCGCGCTCTTCGAAATCGCTCTGGTCTTGCAGCAATACGTAGCGACGGCCATCGACGATCTCGACCATCGCGTGGTACGACAGCTGGTCGCGAAACACTTCGTGGAAGCCGCTGTCGAGGTGGCGCAAGTCTTTGGGCAACTCGAAATCGTCACGCCCGCCACTGAAGTAGAACAGTTGGTCCGGACGCGGCCGATGGCTCCAGTCACTGACGCTGTCCATGCGCAACAGGCGTTGCAGGTCGCCGCCCAGCACGGTGGAAATCAGCCGCTCTTCAACCAGGTGCACCGTGGCGACGATGCCGAAGGCGAAGGCGCCGGCCACCAGCGCGCTCATCAACGCAAAGGCGATGATGATGCGCTGGGCAAGGCTTTGCTTAAACTCCATCGCGGCCCTCGGCGAGGCGATAGCCGACGCCATGGACGGTATGCAGCAGCGGTTTTTCGAACGGTTTGTCGATCACCTGGCGCAACTGGTGCACATGGCTGCGCAGGCTGTCGCTGTCAGGGCAGTCGTCGCCCCACAGGGCTTCTTCCAGCACTTCGCGTCGCAGCACGTGTGGGCTTTTCTGCATCAACACGGCAAGCAGCTTGAGGCCGACCGGGTTGAGTTTAAGCAGGCGGCCTTGGCGCGTGACTTCCAAGGTGTCGAGGTCGTAGCTCAGGTCGGCGACCTGCAAGGTGCGACGCCCACCACCTTGGGCACGGCGCAGCACCGCTTCGATGCGCGCGGCCAGTTCCGACAGCGCAAACGGCTTGAGCAGGTAATCGTCGGCACCCGAGCGGAAGCCTTGCAGGCGGTCGTCCAGCTGATCGCGGGCGGTGAGCATGATCACCGGGGTGTCACGCCGGGCGTCTTCGCGCAGGCGTTTGCACAGGGTGTAGCCATCGATGCCGGGCAGCATGATGTCGAGGACGATCAGGTCGTAGTGCTCGGTGGCCGCCAGGTGCAAGCCCGACAAGCCGTCCTGGGCGCAATCGACGGTGTAGCCTTTCATGCCGAGGTAATCGGCCAGGTTGGCAAGAATATCGCGGTTGTCTTCAACCAATAGAATGCGCATCGGGTTCTCCTGTGCGGCGCTTCGCTGTGGTGCGCGGCAGGCGCAGCTTAAGGCCAATGCCTGCACTGTGCCACCCCTGGGGTAAATTCACCGGAGTTGACAGTTTTTTCACCGATCCTTCACGGACACAGGATAGCGCCCACTCGATAATGCCCGATCTTTTTTGCGCCCTGGAGTCGTCATGCACGAACGTACCCGCCCTCGCCCGATCAATCTCTGGCTGTACCTGGGCATTCCTCTGGTGACGGCAGTAGCCTTGATCCTGCTTGAGCTGACCTCGGTCGACATGGACGTGGCCAACCTGTTCTTCGACCCGGCTGCCGGGCAATTCATCGGCCGGCACAGCTATTTGCTGGAGAACGTACTGCATGATGGGGTCAAGCAGGTGGTGATCCTGCTGGGGCTGCTGGCCTTGCTGACCTTTGCCGTGAGTTTCTTCTGGAAGCGTTTGTTCGGTTGGCGCCGGGAGCTGGGTTGCCTGGTGTTGGCGCTGGGCTTGTCCACGGCGTTTGTGACACCGCTGAAGAAGGTCACCCAGGTGCAGTGCCCCTGGAGCCTGAGCCAGTTCGGCGGCAAGGAAACCTACAGCAAGCTGCTGGAGGCACGCCCCGCCACCGACAAGCCGGGGCTGTGCTGGCCGGGCGGGCATGCTGCGACCGGCTTCTGCTTGTTCGCGTTGTTCTTTGCGCTGCGTGACCGACGCCCGCGCCTGGCACGGGTGGCGTTGGGGGTGGCGCTGGTCGCCGGTTCGGTGCTGTCGGTCGGGCGGATGATGCAAGGGGCGCACTTCTTGTCGCATAACGTGTGGACGGCGGTGTTCTGCTGGTTGATCGGGCTGGGGTCGTATTACCTGGTTTTGTACCGGCGCGGGCGGGTTGAGGCGCCTGCTGTGGAGGCCAGTGTTGCCTGAGTGAGGGGCCGCTGCGCGGCCCATTCGCAGCACAAGGCTGCGTGGCACCTGTAGGAGCAGCCTTGCGCTGCGAATGGGCTGCAAAGCAGCCCCAATGTTCACCACCGAAGCACAAAAAAAGCCCCGGCTCTCGCGAGCCGGGGCTTTTTTATGAGGCTAGGGGTAAGGCTGGCTTACATCATGCCGCCCATGCCACCCATGCCGCCCATGTCTGGCATGCCGCCGCCAGCTGGAGCGTCGCTCGGAGCATCAGCAATCATGGCTTCGGTGGTGATCATCAGACCGCCAATCGAAGCAGCAGCTTGCAGTGCCGAACGGGTCACTTTAGCTGGGTCCAGGATGCCCATCTCGATCATGTCGCCGTATTCGCCGGTAGCAGCGTTGTAACCGAAGTTACCCGAACCCTGCTTGACCTTGTCGGCCACAACGCTTGGCTCGTCGCCGGCGTTGGCAGTGATCTGACGCAGCGGGGCTTCAACAGCGCGACGCAGCAGTGCGATACCGACGTTCTGGTCTTCGTTGTCGCCTTTCAGGTCAACGATCGCGTTCAGGGCGCGAACCAGGGCAACACCACCGCCAGGCACCACGCCTTCTTCAACGGCTGCACGGGTAGCGTGCAGGGCGTCTTCAACGCGGGCTTTCTTCTCTTTCATTTCGACTTCGGTGCCAGCACCGACCTTGATCACGGCAACACCGCCAGCCAGTTTGGCCAGACGCTCTTGCAGCTTCTCACGGTCGTAGTCCGAGGAAGTCTCTTCGATCTGGGCACGGATCTGCTTGACGCGTGCTTCGATGTCACCGTCGACGCCAGCGCCGTCGATGATGGTGGTGTTTTCCTTGGACAGGATGACGCGCTTGGCGTTACCCAGGTGCTCAATGGTAGCGGTTTCCAGGGACAGGCCGATCTCTTCGGAGATAACGGTACCGCCGGTCAGGACCGCGATGTCCTGCAGCATGGCCTTGCGGCGGTCGCCGAAGCCAGGTGCCTTGACCGCAGCAACCTTGACGATGCCGCGCATGTTGTTGACGACCAGGGTAGCCAGCGCTTCGCCTTCAACGTCTTCAGCAACGATCAGCAGTGGGCGGCCGGCCTTGGCAACGGCTTCCAGCACTGGCAGCAGCTCACGGATGTTGGAGATCTTCTTGTCGACCAGCAGCAGCAGCGCGCCTTCCAGCTCGGCAACCATGGTGTCCGGCTTGTTGACGAAGTACGGCGACAGGTAGCCACGGTCGAACTGCATGCCTTCTACGACAGACAGTTCGTTTTCCAGGCCCGAGCCTTCTTCAACGGTGATCACGCCTTCTTTACCGACTTTTTCCATGGCTTCGGCGATGATTTCACCGATGGAGTTGTCGGAGTTGGCGGAGATGGTGCCTACCTGAGCGATGGCCTTGGAGTCGGCGCATGGCTTGGACAGGTTTTTCAGCTCGGCGACGACAGCGGCGGTGGCCTTGTCGATACCGCGCTTCAGGTCCATCGGGTTCATGCCGGCAGCGACGGCTTTCAGGCCTTCGTTGACGATGGCTTGAGCCAGAACGGTAGCGGTGGTGGTGCCGTCACCGGCTGCATCGTTGGCCTTGGAAGCGACTTCCTTGACCAGCTGGGCGCCCATGTTTTCGAAGGCGTCTTTCAGCTCGATTTCTTTGGCAACGGAAACGCCGTCCTTGGTGATGGTCGGTGCGCCGAAGCTCTTGGCCAGGACCACGTTGCGGCCTTTCGGGCCCAGGGTCGCTTTTACTGCGTCAGCCAGAACGTTGACACCAACCAGCATTTTTTTACGGGCGGAATCGCCGAATTTTACGTCTTTAGCAGCCATGATCGTTTAATCCTTGGAATTCTTTGGAATAACGGGAAATCGGGGAAATCAGCCTTCGATAACGGCGAGGATTTCGTTCTCGGCCATTACCAGCAGGTCTTCGCCGTCGACTTTCACGGTGTTGCTGCCCGAGTAAGGGCCGAAAACCACTTTGTCACCCACTTTCACGGCCAGCGCGCGTACTTCGCCATTATCCAGGATGCGACCGGTGCCAACGGCGACAACTTCGCCGCGGTTTGGTTTTTCAGCGGCCGAACCCGGCAGGACGATACCGCCAGCGGTTTTCGATTCTTCTTCGCTGCGACGGATGACTACGCGGTCATGCAGAGGACGAAGCTTCATTGTCGATCTCTCCCAAATTGTGGTTTTCATCGGCCGGTATCGACACCGGCGGGTTGATGCGGTCCGGCGTTGCCGGGGGTGGCCCGCGCGGGGCGAACCACCTGAGTTATGTCTGGTGTCGCCACCAGAAACCTTGCGGTGACCCATACATGAGGCCGCCATAGGCAATTACAAGGCTTGATACGGAAAATTTTTAATCAGCGCTGAACGGAAAAAGAACAGGGGCCGCGATGCGGCCCCTGAATGTCACTTGTCGCGGCGCTCGTACTCGCCCTCGATCACGTTGGGGCGGTGGCCGGCATCACGCGGCGGCTGCGCCTGGAACGGATCATCCTGAAACGCACGCTGGCGCATGGCCTGCTCTTCGGCCCGCTGGCGCATCTTGCGCGCAGCCAGGTGACGGGTGAACGGCAGCAGGCAGATCAGGCCCAGCACGTCGCTGATAAAACCTGGCAGCAGCAGCAAGCCGCCCCCCACCGCCAGCATCATCCCCTGGAACATGTCCTCAGCGGGCAGTTCGCCGCGCTGCAGGCTTTCACGGGCACGCAGTGCGGTGGCCAGCCCGGCCACGCGCATCACCAGCACACCCAGTGCCGAACCGGCGATGATCAGCAGCAGCGCCGGGAAAAACCCGATGGCCGCACTGACCTTGACGAAGACGAACAGCTCCAGCACAGGAAACAGCAGAAGCAACAGTAGAAAAGCACGCATCAAAGATTCCTCGACGGAAGAGACCTTCCAATAAGACCTCAGATGGATGCGACCGCTCCCAATTTCAACCCTCGACTTCAGCAGCAACCGGCCACTGGTCGGCGCGTGCCAGTAAAACCAACGCTTCGCGAACTTGTGTCGGCGTATTGCAAAGGCTTGGGAACGGCAGCCAGTAGATGCCCTGACCAATACGCAGGTGCATGCCTTCGCTGTCGACACCGACCATCAGCGCAGGGGCTGTGCGTGGCAGGTCGGTCAGTTCGACGTAATGGGCGATGGCATTGGCGTGATCGCTGTTCATGTGTTCGATCATGCTCGCCTCGGCCTTGCCCGCGAACGGGTTGGCCAGGGTTACATGGTCAAGCCAGTGAATGGCGCCAAAGCCGCCGATGTAGCGGTGGCGCACGGGCTGCAGCACCCAGAAGTCGAAATCGTGAGCCTTGTGGTAATTGGCCGCGTCGGGGAAGTACCGGTAGTAGCGCTCGGCAGCGGCCTCGATGGCGGCTTCATCCACCAGCTTGTGTGCTTCGGCCATCACCGTCAGGCGGCCGACCGCCTGCACATCCTCGGCTTCACGCTCACCGACCAGCAGCGAGCATTTAGGGTCTTTTTGCAGGTTGTGGGTGTGCTGGGCGATGCGGCTGATGAGAATCAGCGGGTTGCCCTGTGCATCCAGGCAATACGGCACGACGGAACCAAACGGGAAGCCGGGCATGGACTTGGAATGGGTCGAGAGCACGCCGCGGTATTCCTTGAGCAGCAGTTCCCGGGCGGGGCGGATGGCTTTGTTACTCACGAAGGGCGCTCCTGGCGGCGGACTGGATGGGTGACAAGATAAGCATTATCACCCGCCGCTGCCACTGTAGGCGCGTTACCAGGTCACGCCAAAGCCTGCCGTGTAGCGGGTCTTGTCCAGGTCGCTGTCACGCGTACCACTGATGATGTCCTTCTCGGCCTTGAGGTTGAGCGAGGCCCATTCGGTGACTTTGTAGCGCAGGCCAACCTCCGCATCCAGCGAGTAGTCGGCCACGTTGCCCAGCGGCTTGGCGACTTCGCCATTGGTGAACAGCTGCACGTTCTTGCCGATCAGGTAGCGGGTGTAGTCCCACTTGACTGCCGCGGCATAGAAGTTGTCCTTGGCGCCGTCCTGGTACTCGAAATCGGTACGGTTGATCAGCGAGCCCAGCGAGAACGCGCCCAGCTCGTCGTCCCAGAACTGGTAACCCGGGCCTGTACCCACGGTGCGCTGGCGAGCCAGGTCCTCGATGTGGTCGCGCTTGTATTCCATGCGGCCCTGCCAGAACCACTTCTCGGTAATGAAGCGGTCGAGGGCGTACTCGGCACTCCAGTTATCGGTGGTGGTGACGTCGTCCTTGCTCTCGCGGTTGTATTCGCCCTCGGCGTTGTGCCGCCAGCGGCCATGCCGTGCTGTGGTCTTGAAGCCTACGTCATAGTCGTCGGTGTCGTTCTCGGCACGCTTGTAGTCCAGGGCAACATCGACGTTGCCTTTCCAGACCAGGTCTTCGACCACCGGCTTGGGCTTCATGATCTGTTCGATGCTGGCCAGGTCGACGGTCTTGGGCGCCTCGCCATTGGCCAGGGTGACCTTGCCGTCTTCGGCGGCCTTCAGCGATTTGGCCCGCTCACCGCTGTAGGCGTCCTGCTTGACCAGCAGTTCCTGGTCGCTTTCCAGGGTCTTGACGGCTTTCCAGTCCAGCGCGATAGACCCACCATAAGGGGTCTCCAGCAGCAGCTTGCCACCGTCGAAGACTTTGATCTTGCCACTGAGACGGTCACCGTTTTTCATCCACACGGTGTCGGCAACCGCAGGCGCGGCGCACAGGGAAGCAGCTAGCAGGCACAACAAGGATCTAGAATACATAAGCGGACTACGGGTTCGATTAGACGAAAAAAGCCGGGCATTATCCAGATACCGACAACCAGAGCAAGGACAGACCGGGAGCCTGCGATTGAGTTCAACACTCATTTACCGTCACCATTGGTCCGGTTTCATCCACAGGCCACGGGGGCACTGATGTCCGAGGCATACGCGCACGCATTGGAAACGCCAGAGGCCCGACGAACGGCCCTGTATTCGGTACTTGGGCAAGTGCCCGAAGGCAAGGTGGTCAGCTACGGCCAGCTTGCCGAGCTGGCGGGCCTTGGCCGCGCGGCACGTTGGGTTGGGCGTACCCTCGGGCAGCTACCACCCGACACTCGCCTGCCCTGGCATCGGGTACTGGGCGCTGGCGGGCGGCTGAGCCTGGCTTTAGGCACGCCCTCTGGCGACGAACAACGCGCGCGGCTGCGCGCAGAAGGCGTAAATGTGACCAATAATCGTGTGGATATGACGCGCCATGGCTGGCGCCCGATGGAGCACAGCGGTTAGAGTGCGCGCTTTGTATTCGCAAACTTGAGGCAGATGTTGGCCCATGCCCCGTAAAACCTGGCGCGCTGCGCTCGCTGCCTATGCCAGCCCGTCAACCCTGGTACTTCTGCTGCTCGGCTTTGCCGCCGGCCTGCCCTACATGCTGGTGTTCTCGACCCTTTCGGTATGGCTGCGCGAAGCTGGCGTGGCCCGCGAGACCATTGGTTACGCGAGTCTGATCGGCCTGGCCTATGCCTTCAAATGGGTCTGGTCGCCGCTGCTCGACCAATGGCGCCTGCCCCTGCTCGGCGGCCTGGGGCGCCGCCGTTCGTGGCTGTTGCTGTCGCAGGCACTGGTGGTGATCGGGCTGGTCGGCATGAGCCTGTGCGACCCTCAGCAGCACCTGTCGTGGCTGATCGCCCTGGCGGTTCTGGTTGCCTTCGCCTCGGCGACCCAGGACATCGCCGTCGATGCCTATCGCCTGGAGATTGCCGATGACCAGCGCCAGGCCGCCCTGGCTGCCAGCTACATGGCGGGTTACCGGGTAGCGGCCCTGCTGGCCACGGCCGGTGCGCTGTTCTTCGCCGAATGGTTTGGCTCCACCGGCTTCAGCTACCTGCACAAGGCCTGGGCCGGCACCTACATCATGTTCGCCCTGTTGATGCTGCCGGCGCTGTTCACCACTTTGGTCATGCGTGAACCGTCAGTGCCGCTGCGTACTCAGCTGTCGGCGGCGCGTTACGGCCTGGTGCACCAGCTGGCGTCGGTGTTCGTGTTGATCGTGCTGCTGGTGTCGGTGCCTGCCAGCTTCACCCAGCTGTTCAATACCGACTGGGCCAGCGTGTTCTTCGGTGATGCGACGCCCCTCGACCTGCTGCTCGAAGACCGCGCCTTCCTGCGCCTGATCCTGTACGCGATGCTGACCTGGGCGTGCCTGTCGACCATGGGCCGGCGTGGCCTTGCCCCGGTGCTTACCCCGGTCAACGACTTCATTGCCCGCTACCGCTGGCAAGCGCTGCTGCTGCTCGGGCTGATTGCCACCTACCGCATGTCGGACACGGTGATGGGCGTGATGGCCAACGTGTTCTACATCGACATGGGCTTCACCAAGGACCAGATCGCCAGCGTCAGCAAGATCTTCGGCCTGATCATGACCTTGGTCGGCGCCGGCGTCGGCGGCCTGTTGATCGTGCGCTTCGGCATCATGCCGATCCTGTTCATCGGTGGCGCGGCATCGGCGGCGACCAACATTCTGTTCCTGATGCTGGCCGACATGGGCCCGAACCTGGACATGCTGGTGGTCACTATCTCGCTGGACAACTTCAGCTCTGGCATGGCCACCTCGGCGTTCGTCGCCTACCTGTCGAGCCTGACCAACCTGAAGTTCTCGGCCACCCAGTACGCACTGCTGAGCTCGATCATGCTGTTGCTGCCACGGCTGATTGGCGGCTATTCGGGGGTTATGGTGGAGAAGTTCGGTTACCACGACTTCTTCCTGATCACCGCCCTGCTGGGCGTGCCGACGTTGATTCTGATCGCCCTGCAGTGGCGTCAGGAGGCCGGGCGCGGCAAGCCCGTGCCCGAGGAGAACCCAGCGGCCGAGCGGCCCTGAGCGTACTGCGGCGGTTTGTACGGGCCTCTTCGCGGGTAAACCCGCTCCTACAGGTTCAGCACGGGCCCTGAGCCTTGCGCTATCCCTGTGGGAGCGGGTTTACCAAACAGCACGAACCCCAGGTGCGGGTGCAGCAGCTGCCGCGCCAGGTCCTGGGCTGCAAGCCGCGCATCGGTTGCCTGGGACATGGCGCTGACCACACCGTCGTTCTGGGCCTGCTGCATCGTGGTCT
>NZ_JAPFCE010000095.1:0-16392 GCF_026240895.1 Pseudomonas sp. DCB_AW | reverse complement strand
CCACCCTGTACGCCATGATCAGCGAGATCAACCACGGCGTTGACAAGATCATCACTATCGAAGACCCGGTCGAATATCAACTGCCCGGCGTGTTGCAGATCCCAGTCAACGAGAAGAAGGGCCTGACCTTTGCCCGCGGCCTGCGCTCGATCCTGCGCCACGACCCGGACAAGATCCTGGTCGGCGAGATCCGCGACCCGGACACAGCACAGATCGCCGTGCAGTCGGCCCTGACCGGGCACCTGGTGTTCACCACCATCCACGCCAACAACGTCTTCGATGTGATCGGCCGCTTCAGCCAGATGCAGGTCGACCCCTACAGCTTCGTCTCGGCGCTCAATGCCATCCTGGCCCAGCGCCTGATCCGCCTGGCCTGCCCGCACTGCGCCAGCGCCTGCGAAGTGGACGATGAAACCCTGCTGGCCTCGGGCCTGACCCGCGCCGCCGTCGCTGGCTGGACGTTCGTCCGCGCCCAGGGCTGTGGCCAGTGCCGTGGCAGCGGGTATCGCGGCCGCAGCGCCATCGCCGAGCTGCTGCACCTGGACGATGACCTGCGGCAGATGATCGTCGAACGCCGCCCCTTGTCGCAGATCAAGACACTCGCCTGCCAGCGCGGCCTGCGCTTGCTGCGGGCCTCGGCCCTGGACCTGGTCCGTGACGGCCGCACCACCCTTGAGGAGATCAACCGTGTCACATTCATTGCGTGATCGTGCTGCTCATAAATACTGTGCCGTGCTCGGCGCCGAGGGTGTTGGCCTGGGTTGCTGGAAAGGCAATCAGCACCAGTGGCTGGGCAGCCGCGAATTCAGCTGCGACGCCGCCCAACCGGCCTGGGAAGCTGCCGTCGAGGCGCTGGGCGCACTGCTGGCCGAGCACGCCGTACGCGGCGCCCAATTGCGGGTGTTGCTGTCGGCCCGCTACAGCCGCTTCTGCCTGGTGCCGTGGAGCGATGCCATTGGCCACCCACGCGAGCTGGATGCTTATGCGCGGGCCTGCTTCGAGAACCTCTACGGCCAGTCGCTGGGTGACTGGCGCATCGTCCTCTCGCCGGAGCCGGCAGGTGCCGCACGCATTGCCACGGCATTGCCCGAGGCCTTGATGCAACGGCTGCAGGCGCTGGGCCGGGAAAGCCGCCTGAGCCTGCGCTCGGTGCAGCCGTACCTGATGGCGGCCTACAACCGTTGTTCGGCGCAGATGGCACAAGGCGACTTCCTGTTCGTCCTCGCCGAGCCGCGCCGCAGCGTGCTGTTGCTGGCTGCTGGCGGTGCCTGGCAGCAGGTGCTGGCGCAAGGCTGTGCCGATACCGACCAGGCCCTGCAAGCGTTGATTGAGCGTACCTGCGAGCTATACGGCGAGCATTTGCCACGGGTCTACCTGCATGCGCCCGGCCGCGGCGACGTGCCGCAACTGGCAGCGGTGCAGCTGTGCCAGCCGGCCAGCGAAGCCGACCCCCTGTGCGCCATGTGGCGGGCGGTGGCCTGACATGCGCCGCCTCGACTTGGAATTCCAGCCCCGCCGCAATGGCGCCTTGGCTTGGTCGCTGCTGGCCCTGGGCTGTGCAGGGGTGGCCGCACTGGTGCTGCTGCAACACCACCTGCAGGGCGAGCAAGTCGACCTCGAAGGCCGCCTGCACAGCCTGGAGCTGCAACTGGGCCGGCGCCCAGCCACCGCTGCGCCGCAAAGCAGTGCAGCCAGCCGCGAGCAGGCCGAGCGCCTGGCGCAGATGCGCAATGTCTCGCAGCAGCTGCAACGGCCCTGGCAGCAACTGTTCGCCATGCTCGAAGCACTGCCGCAGGACGATGTGGCGCTGCTTGGCCTGACCCCGGACGCTCGCAAGGGCCAGGTCCGCATTGCCGCCGAGGCGCGCAACCTGGAGGCGATGCTGCAGTACCACCAGCGCCTGGAGGCCAGTGCCGAGCTCAGCGATGTTTCGTTGCTCAATCACGAGGTGATGGTGAGCCAGCCGGAGCACCCGGTGCGTTTCACCCTGACCGCCACCTGGGAGACCGGCCATGCGCGCCCCTGAACCGCTTAGCAGCCTGATCATTCAGGAGCACCTGCGCCGTATCGGCCCGGTGGGCCTGGCCGCCGTTGCCGTTGGCCTGCTGGTGGTCGGCGTGGCAGTGGCCGGCGTATTGCCGCAATGGCAAAGCGTGCGCGAACTGCGGGCCAGCGAGGCAGACGCCAGTGTGCAAGTGGGGCGGGTGCAGCGCGGTGAGCTGAAAATCGCGGTCAAGCCCGAGCAGCAGGCCCTCGACACCCTGCGTCAGCAACTGCCCGGTCAGCCGCAGGCCAGCGAACTGATCGAGCGGCTGTATCACCTGGCCAGTGCCGAGCACATCAGCCTGGCACGCGGCGAGTACGCCCTGGGCATCGACCCGAAAACCCAGTTGGCGCGCTACCAGATCGTGCTGCCGGTCCGCGGCAGTTACCCGCAGATCCGTGGCTTCCTCAAGGGCCTGCTTGGCCAGCTGCCGACCTTGGTGCTGGAAGACCTTGAGCTGCAACGCAAACGCATCGGCGACAGCGAGCTCAACGCCCGCCTGCGCATGACCCTCTACCTGTCGAGGTCGTGATGAATACTCAACGTGGGTTGGTCTGGCTCGGGTTTTTTGGGCTTTCTGCCGCGCTGGCGTGGGCGCCTGGGCATTGGTTTGGCCAGCAAGTCGAGGACGCCCCAATCGCCGGCAAGCCGGCTCCCACAGGTTCGGGGGTGCCTATGGAACCGGTGGGAGCGGGCTTGCCCGCGAATAGGCCAGAACAGGCCTCCACCGACCTGTTCCCGAGCCAGCGCTGGACCAAACCCAAGGCCCTGGCCACCGTCACCGAACAACCGATCATCGCCGCACCCATGGTGGTTGCCGCACCCACGGCACCGGCGTTGCCCTTCCAGTTCGTCGGCCGCCTGGGCGATCGCGACGACCTGCAGGTGTTTCTGCAGAGCGGCGAAAAACTCTACGTCGTGCGCCAGGGCGACGTCATCGAAGACACCTACCGCCTCGACCGGGTCTCGGCCAACGAGCTGAGCCTGGTCTACCTGCCTTTGCATCAGTCGCAGACCTTGTCTGTTGGGAGCGCACCATGAAGTCATCGAAGCTGTGCAAGCCTGCTCCGTTCCTGCTGTTGGCGCTGTGCGTGGCCATCGCCGGCTGCGGCTCCAGTGCGGTACGCGAAGACAGCGCAGAACTGATGAAGGAGGGGCAGTACGAAGCCGGCATCGCGCGCCTGGAAGAGGCCCTGCGTGAAGACCCGCGCGACACCGAACTGAACATCGCCCTGGCCCATGGCCGCCAGGCGGCAGTCGAGGCACTGTTGAGCCAGGCCGACAGCGACCGTATCCGCCACGACTTTGCCGGTGCGCGCATGGGCTACGGCCGGGTGCTGAGCATCGAGCCCAACAACCGCCGCGCCCAGGAAGGCATCCGTCAACTGGAGCTGATCCGCACCCTCGACGAACGTGTCGCGCTCGGCCAGGCGGCCCTGCGCCAGGGCGACCTGTTCGGTGCCGAGCGCTACATGCGCGAAGTGCTGCGCCTGGACCCGCAGAACCAGAAGGGCATGACCCTGCGCAGCGACATCGAGAACGTCCAGGCACGCACCGCGCAGCCCTTCCCGCAGCTGCGTAGCAAGCTGGAGCGCCCGGTCACCCTGGAATTTCGTGATGCCAACCTGAAGACCATCTTCGAAGTGCTGTCCCAGGTCGCTGGCATCAACTTCATCTTCGACAAAGACCTGCGCCCGGACATGAAGGCCACCATCTTCGTCCGCGACGTCCGCATCGAGGACGCCGTAGCCCTGCTGCTGGAGCAGAACCAGTTGCGCCAGAAGATCGTCAACGACAACACCCTGATGATCTACCCCGACTCGCCGCAAAAGGCCAAGGACTACCAGGAACTGGTCATGCGCACCTTCTACCTGACCAGCATCGACGCCAACACGGCGCTGAACATGGTCAAGACCATGCTCAAGACCCGCGATGTGTTCGTCGACGAGCGCCTCAACACCTTGACCATGCGCGACAGCCCCGACGCAGTGCGCATGGCCGAGAAGCTGTTGCAGTCCCAGGACCAGTCCAACCCCGAAGTGGTGCTGGAAGTGGAGGTTATGGAGGTGGCCACCTCGCGCATCCTCGACCTCGGCCTGCAATGGCCCAACACCTTCGGCGTGCTGACCTCCGACGGCAAACCGGTCAGCGTGCTGGACCAGTTGCGCGGCATCGACTCCAGCCGCATCAGTATCTCGCCGGCCCCACAAGCCAAGATCAACGCCCAGGACAAGGACATCAACACCCTGGCAAGCCCGGTGATCCGCGTCAGCAACCGCGAGCAGGCACGCATACACATCGGCCAGCGGGTGCCGATCATCAGCGCCACCTCGGTGCCGTCGACCCAGGGCCCAGTGATCACCGAAAGCGTTACCTACCTGGACGTGGGCCTGAAGCTTGAAGTGCAGCCTACCGTGCACCTGAACAACGAAGTGGCGATCAAGATTGCACTGGAGGTCAGCAACGCCACCCCACTGGAGGCCACGCGCCAGGGCACCATTCCGGTTCAGGTCGATACCCGCAACGCCCAGACCAGCCTGCGCCTGCACGACGGCGAAACCCAGGTACTGGCCGGGCTGGTGCGTAACGACCACAACGCCAGCGGCAACAAGATCCCCGGCCTGGGCGACATCCCCGGCCTGGGCCGGCTGTTCGGCAGCAACAAGGACGACATGAGCAAGTCCGAACTGGTGCTGGCGATCACCCCGCGCATCGTGCGCAACCTGCCGTACCAGAGCCCGTCGGACATGGAGTTTGCCACCGGCACCGAGTCGAGCCTGCAAGTCCGCCAGATGGCACCGCTGCCGCCAACCGATGTACCGGGCAATACGCCGTCCGGTGACACGCCGGTAGTGGAAAGCCAAATGGCCGTGGTGCCTGCCAACGGGAGCCCACGCCCATGAAACGCCGCATGCAAGGCTTCAGCCTGATCGAGGTGGTGCTGACCCTGGCACTGCTCGGGCTGCTCGCCAGCATGGCCGCGCCGCTGACCGAAACGGTGGTGCGCCGCGGCAAGGAGCAGCAACTGCGCGAGGCGCTGTACCAGATCCGCGATGCCATCGATGCCTACAAGCGCGCCTTTGACGCCGGCTACATCGAAAAACGCCTGGATGCCAGCGGCTACCCGCCCAACCTGCAGGTGCTGGTCGACGGGGTGCGTGATGTGCGCAGTGCCAAGGGGGCCAAGTTCTACTTCCTGCGGCGTATCCCCCACGACCCGCTGCTGGCGGCCAAGGAGGACGATGACGGGGCCTGGGGCCTGCGTGCCTACGACAGCAGCCCCGACAGCCCACGGGAAGGCGAAGACGTCTTCGACGTGTATTCCAAGGCCCGTGGCAAAGGCCTCAACAATATCCCCTATGGGCAATGGTGACGGCCATGAAACGCAGCCGAGGCTTCACCCTGATCGAACTGCTGGTGGTGATGGCGATTATCGCCACGCTGATGACCATCGCCATGCCGCGCTACTTCAACAGCCTGGAGAGCTCCCGCGAGGCCACCCTGCGCCAGAGCCTGGCAGTGCTGCGCGAGTCGCTGGACCACTTCTACGGCGACACCGGGCACTACCCCGATTCGCTTGAGCAACTGGTCGAGCTGCGCTACCTGCGCAACACCCCGGTGGATCCGATCACCGAACGCAGCGATGCCTGGCAACTGGTGCCACCGCCAGAAGGTGTGGCCGGTGGCGTGGCCGACATCAAAAGCGGCGCTACAGGGAGGGCGCGTGATGGCAGCCTCTATGCTGAATGGTAAGGCCTGTGCCGGCTTCACCTACTTGGGCGTGCTGCTGCTGATCGCGGTCAGCAGCGTGGCCCTGGCCGCTACCGGGACGGTCTGGTCGAGTGCCGCCCAGCGCGACCACGAGCGCCAGTTGCTGTGGGTCGGCAGCCAGTACGCCCAAGCCCTGCGCAGTTACTACCGCGCATCGCCGGGGCTGGCCCAGTACCCCCAGGACCTGGCCGACCTGTTGCAGGACAACCGCTTCCCCGAGGCCAAGCGGCACATCCGCAGGCTCTACCCGGACCCGATCACCAACAGCGACGACTGGGGCCTGCTGCGCTCGATCGACGGCCGCATCACCGGCGTGCACAGCCGCTCGGACGCCACCCCGTTCAAACGCAGTGGCTTTGCCGCCGAGTGGTCGGGTTTCGAAGGGCTGGAGCACTACAGCGACTGGCAGTTCGTCGCCGAGCAGGCGTTCGCCGACAGCCCCAACGGTGCCCAGCCCCATGCCGGCCCGGGAGACACGCCATGAACCGCCTGGCTGTGCTGTGCCTGAGCCTGTTGCTGGCGAGCTCGCTGAGCAGCGCGCTGAAGGCGGCTGAAGAGGACGAGATGATGGGCTTTATCGTCGACAACACCATCTCGCACATCGGCCACGATTTTTACTACTACTTCGCCGACCGCCTGCGTGCCACCAGCCGGCTGGACTTCAACCTGGTAGTGCGCGAACGCCCGGATGCCCGCTGGGGCAGCCTGATCACCGTGGAGTTCGAGCGCGACGTGATGTACCGCCGCTTCCTGCCACCCAACACCACGGAACTCAAAGAAGAGGCCGTCGCGGCCGCCGACCTGGTCAAGCAGCAGATCATCCAACGCAAGTTGCAACGCCTGCTGCAGGACCACACCGATCTGGAGAGGGACGAGCTATGAAAACCCGCATTCCCCGTTGCATCGCCGCCTGCCTGCTGGCCAGCGCCTGTGCTGCCCAGGCCACCGAGCTGGTGTACACCCCGGTCAACCCGGCCTTCGGCGGCAACCCGCTCAACGGCACCTGGTTGCTGAACAACGCCCAGGCGCAGAACGACTACGACGACCCCGACCTCAAGGACCGTGCGTCTGCCTTCTCGGGCACCTCGGCCCTGGAGCGCTTCAGCAACCAGCTGGAGTCGCGGATGTTGTCGCAGCTGCTGGACAACATCAGCAATGGCAGCACCGGAAGCATGGCCACCGATGCCTTCCTGATCGACGTTATCGACGATTCAGGGGCGCTGAGCATCAAGGTCACCGACCGCGCCACAGGAGAAATTTCGATCATTGAGGTCAGCGGCCTGAACCCCTGAGAGGGAAAGGCATTTATGTTGGGGAGAGAACACCATGAAACGTCTGCTGAGCACGCTGCTGATCCTCACCGCCCTTGGCCTGCAAAGTGGTTGCAGCCTGCGCGAACCCATGTCGGCCGAACAGGACTCGGAAACCCCGACCCTGACCCCGCGCGCCTCGACCTATTACGACCTGATCAACATGCCACGCCCTAAAGGCCGGCTGATGGCGGTGGTGTATGGCTTCCGCGACCAGACCGGGCAGTACAAACCCACCCCGGCCAGTTCGTTCTCGACCAGCGTCACCCAAGGCGCGGCGAGCATGCTGATGGACGCCCTGAGCGCCAGTGGCTGGTTCGTGGTGCTGGAGCGTGAAGGCCTGCAGAACCTGTTGACCGAACGCAAGATCATCCGCGCCTCGCAGAAGAAGCCGGATGTTGCAGAGAACATCATGGGTGAACTGCCGCCGCTGCAGGCCGCCAACCTGATGCTCGAAGGCGGCATCATCGCCTATGACACCAACGTGCGCAGTGGCGGGGAAGGGGCGCGTTACTTAGGCATAGACATCTCCCGCGAGTACCGCGTCGACCAGGTGACCGTGAACCTGCGCGCAGTCGATGTGCGCACCGGGCAGGTGCTGGCCAACGTCATGACCAGCAAAACCATCTACTCGGTTGGGCGCAGTGCCGGGGTGTTCAAGTTCATCGAGTTCAAGAAGTTGCTGGAGGCGGAGGTGGGGTACACCACCAATGAGCCGGCGCAGCTGTGCGTGCTGTCGGCGATCGAGGCGGCGGTGGGGCATTTGCTGGCGCAGGGGATCGAGCGGCGGTTGTGGCAGGTGGCGGGGGATGCGGGGGATGGCAAGGCGACGGTGGACAAGTACCTGAGTCAGTATCAGCAGCCGTGATTCACCTCGAGGGCCCTTTCGCGGGTGAACCCGCTCCCACAGGTACTGCGTAGCCTTTGAGATCAAGCTATTCGCCGACAGAGGTTTGGCGCCTGTGAGATCGAGCGCCGCCCGCGCGGCGCTTCGCGGGGCAAGCCCGCTCCCACATCTGTTTCGGGCCAGCTACTCCTGTACCTATGGCGCGCGGCCCCCTGGGTGCATGGCTGGAGATAGATGAAGGACCGCAGCGCTACCCTCGATATTGGATTGGTAAATACAGCGGACAGAGGTGAGCTCACTGGAGTGACTGGCCCGAAACAGATGTGGGAGCGGGCTTGCCCCGCGAAGCGCCGCGCGGGCGGCGCTCGATCTCTGCCCGCACACAAAACCCAAGCCATGCACTTCCAGCCATACCCCAACCCATCAACCAGATGACGCCCAGCCTTTTCTCCCGCACACTGCGAAAAATTCCCAAGCCTGTACCCCGCCACTTGCGGGGCGCAGCCGGAGTAGAAAATGGCGCGACAACTAATAACAAACGCCCAAAACCCGCTACACGAATCCCGCCAGGCCCGGCTCAAGCTGGCCAGCGAAGGCGAGCTGCCATTGGGCATGCTGCGCGATGAAATCGACGCGTCCTGGCGCCGCAGCCTGGGCCATGGCCTGGACTGCCTGCAAGGCGAGCAGGTCGGCCTGGGCCTGGAGCAAGGCCATGACCTGCGCATGCTGTTGGAGCGCAACCGCTTACTGGTCGATGCCGTCACCCCCGAGCTGGATTACCTGGTCTCGCGCCAGGGCAAGGCGGGCATCATCATCCTCGGTGATGCCCAGGCCAACGTGCTGGCCATCGAAGGCCAAACCCACGTGCTCAGCCGCGAAGGCCTACGTGACCTGCACCCAGGCAGTTGCTGGAGCGAATCCCTGCGTGGCACCAATGCCATCGGCACGGCCGTGGTAGAAGGGCGGCCGACCTTGATCAACTGTGGCGAACACTACCTCGATCGCCTCAGCCCGTTCTCTTGCACCTCGGTGCCGCTGCGTGACCCGCGGGGCGAGGTGATCGGTGTGCTCGACATCACCCGCGAAGGCGTGATGGCGCAACCGCAGGACAGCCTGTCGACGCTGATGCTGGCAGCCGGCAACATCGAAGGCCGGCTGTTCGGCCTGTGCCACCCCGAGCAACTGGTGCTGGCCTTCCATAGCCGCCCGCAGTACCTCAACAGTGCCTGGCACGGTCTATTGGCATTGAGCCTGGACGGCGAAGTGCTGGCGGCCAACGACAGTGCATGCCAATTGTTGCAGGTGCCGCGCCAGGACCTCATTGGCCGGCGTAGCAGCGACCTGCTCGGCGAGCGCTCGCCAGCCTTCATCGCCCGGCTGTGGCAGGGCGGTGTCAGCAGTGTGCAGACGGCCAAGGGCGAGTTCTTCTTCCGCGCGTTGCAACTGCCACGTCACGGCCAGCTGAACGGCAGCGTGGCGGTGAGCAAGCCGGCGCTGGCCAACACGTCACCCGCGCTCGATGCACTGGCCGGTGGCGACCCACGCCTGGCGCGCAACCTGCGCATGGCCCGCCAGGGCCTGGGCAATGGCCTGCCGGTGTTGCTGCTGGGTGAGACCGGCACCGGCAAGGAAGTCGTCGCCCGGGCCTTGCACCAGGCCAGCCCGCGGGCCGACAAGCCGTTCGTGGCGGTCAACTGCGCGGCCATTCCCGAAGGGCTGATCGAATCCGAACTGTTTGGCTACCGCGATGGGGCGTTCACCGGCTCACGCCGTGGCGGCATGGTCGGGCGGCTGATGCAGGCCCATGGCGGCACGCTGTTCCTCGACGAGATCGGCGACATGCCGCTGGCCCTGCAGGCCAGGCTGTTGCGGGTGCTGCAAGAGCGCCGCGTGGCGCCGCTGGGCGCGGGTGACGAGCAGGACATCGACGTGGCGCTGATCTGCGCCACCCACCGCGACCTCAAACGCCTGGTGCTTGAACAGCATTTTCGCGAAGACCTCTATTACCGGGTCAATGGCGTCTCGCTGCGCCTGCCGGCCCTGCGCGAGCGTGACGACCTGGCCGGGATCATCCAAGGGCTGCTGGACAAGTCCGGCGCCAAGGGCGTGACCCTGGACCCGGCACTCAGCGCCTTGCTCGAAGGCTTCGACTGGCCAGGCAACATCCGCCAGCTGGAGATGGTCGTGCGCACCGCGCTGGCCATGCGTGAGGACGGTGAGCAGGTGCTGACCCTCGATCACCTCACCGATTGCCTGCTCGATGAACTGGCCAGCGGCACGACGCCGTCCGGCAGCCTCAAGGACAATGAACTGGAGCTGATTCGCAGCGCCCTGGGCCGCCACCAGGGCAACGTCTCGGCAGCCGCCGAGGCCCTGGGTATCAGCCGGGCAACGCTGTACCGCAAGCTCAAGCAGTTGCGTAGCTGACATGGGTGGTTTGTTCGCAAGGCTGGTAGAGACCAGCGACCCTGTCCTCATGCGTCAGGCGTTGGCCTGGCTGTATGGTTTCGTCCGCCCCCATCGACGCGCCATCGGTGTGCTGCTGGGCTTGTCCTTGGGCGCGTCGCTGCTGGCCCTGGCGCAACCCTGGCTGGTCAAGACACTGATCGACGAAGGCCTGTTGGCCAAGGACTACCAGACCCTCTGGCACATGGCGGCGATCATGATCACCGCGGGCGTACTGGGCACCGTGCTGGCCGGGGTCAACCGCTACCTGCATACGCGATTGTCCGGGCGTATTCTGTTCGCGCTGCGAGATGACCTTTACCGCCACCTGCAACAGTTGTCGCCGACCTTTTACGGGCGGCGGCGCATCGGCGATATCCTTTCGCGGCTGGATGGCGACGTCGCCGAAATCCAGCGCTTTGCTGTGGACTCGCTGTTTTCAGCGGTGTCTGCCGCGATCGGGCTGATGGGGGCGGTGGCCTTGATGCTGATGTTGTCTTGGCAGCTGTCGCTGTTGCTGGTGCTGTTGATCCCGATCGAGGTGCTGTGGTTGCGCTGGATGCGGCGCAAGGTCGAGCGCGAGGTGCGCAGCTTGCGTGAGCGCTCGGCCGATGTGTCGTCGTTTCTGGTCGAGACGCTGCCGGCCATGAAGTTCATTCAGGCCGCGGGCCAGCAGGGTCGGGAAGCCGGGCGCTTGGACCAGTTGGGCCAGGGCTACATGAGCCAGTTGCTCAAGGTGCAGGTGACCGAGTTCTTTACCCAGGCTATACCCGGCACGCTGACCTCCTGGTGCCGCGCCTGCGCCTTTTTGGTAGGCGGCTGGTGGGTGATCCAAGGTACCTGGCAACTGGGCGCGCTGATCGCGTTTTCCACCTACATGGGCATGGCAGTCGGGCCGGTGCAAAGCCTGTTGGGCTTGTATGTGGCGGTGCAGCGCATGGCCGTGAGCTTGGGCCGGGTAATGGAGCTTAAGCAAGAAGCCGTTGCCGTGCGTCAGGCGGACACGCCACAGCCGATACCAGACGGGCCAGGTGAATTGCGCCTGGAGGCCTTGCACTTCGCCCATGACGGGCGCCAAGGCGCGGTGCTGAGCGACGTGAATATCTGCGTGCCGGGTGGCCTGAAGGTCGCCATCAGCGGCGCCTCTGGGGTCGGCAAGTCGACCTTGATCGATCTGTTGCAACGGTTCTACGACCCGGACGCCGGGCGCATCCTGCTGGATGGCACCGACCTGCGCGAACTCGACCTGGCGGCGCTGCGTCGGCGCATTGCCGTGGTCAGCCAGGACATCGTGCTGTTCCGTGGCACCCTGGCGCAGAACCTTGCCTACGGGGTGCCCGAAGCCAGCCGTGCCGAGCTTGAGCGGGTGGTGCGCCTGGCGCGCCTGGACAGCCTGGTCGAAAGCCTGCCGTTGGGGCTGGACGGGCTGTTGGGCGAGCGTGGCCAGCAGCTGTCTGGCGGGCAGAAGCAACGTATCGCCATTGCCCGCGCGGTGTTGCAGGCCCCTGCGATCCTGGTGCTGGACGAGGCCACGTCGGCGGTAGACGAAGCGACCGAGCGCGAAGTGATCGCGGCCATCGACCAGCTGTTTGCCGGGCGCACGCGCATTCTGATCAGCCACCGAGCCTCGACCCTCGCCGATGCCGACTTGCATTTGCACCTGCATGATGGGCAACTGAAGGTGTTGCCCCAGGAGGCTATCAAGCATGGGCAATGAGTTGCGTGTCGGGGTCATCGACAGCGGTTGCACGTCGGCCCAAGCACTGGATTTGCTGGGCGCACGACGCTTCTGGCTTGAGGAAGGCCAACTGCGCGAAGGCGAAGCGTTGCCCGACCAACTAGGCCACGGCAGTGCCGTAGTCGCTGGCCTGCTGCGTGAATCTGGCCCGGTGCCGCTGTTGCTGGCCCAGGTGTTTTCTGCGCAGGCGAGCACCAGTGCGTTGCAGGTGGCCGCCGCATTGTTATGGCTGGTGGAAGAGGGGGCGACGCTGATCAACCTCAGCCTCGGCCTGCTGCAGGACCGGCCCGTGCTGCACCACGCCTGCGCCGAGGCCCAGGCGGCTGGCGTGCTGCTGTGCGCCTCCAGCCCGGCGCAGGGTGGGGCGGTGTACCCGGCCAGTTACCCGGGCGTGATTCGCATGACCGGCGATGCGCGTTGTGCACCGGGGCAGTGGTCCTGGCTGGGCACTGCACAGGCGGACTTCGGTGGCCATGTCGGCGCCGGTGGCCTGGCAGGGGCAAGCCTGGGTTGTGCTGCGCTGAGCGGGCGCGTTGCAGCGTTATTGCGTGAGCGGCCCGGCCTGGGGCGGCAGCAGGTGTTCGACTGGCTGCGTGCCCATGCCGCATTCAGCGGCCCTGAGCGGCGAGGTGCCGAGGATGAGTGAGCCGCACATCGTGGTGCTGGGTGCCGGCCCCGCGGGTGCCGCCACGGCAATCGGCCTGCGCCGCCTGGGCTACCTGGTCACGGTGGTGTCCGACTGGCGCCGCTTTGCTGCCGTGGAAGGCGTTTCGCAGCGGGTGCTGGAAGGTCTGCGGCACGCGGGCCTGGGCCGGGCCCTGAGCGAGGCGGCGATGCCAGCGACACGTCAGGTGCGCTGGAATGGCGAGCACCTGCAGATGAACCAAGAGTTTCTGCTCGACCGGCAACGCTTCGACCGTGCCTTGCGTGCTGACCTTGCACGAGCGGGAGTGACGCTGGTTGAAGGGCGCATCCGTGAGGTGGCGCGTGCCGAGGGTCATCAGGTGCGTCTGGACGATGGGCAAATGCTGCAGGCTGAATTTCTGGTTGAGGCCCGTGGGCGCCAGGCACCGTTGGCAGCTGACCGCATGCGCGGACCTGAGACGATCAGTTTGCTCAACGTCTGGCATGACGCCCCTGGCGCACCGGCTTCGGCGGTGGAAAGCCTGGATGACGGCTGGGCCTGGATGGCCAGGTTGGCCGATGGGCGCTGTTATTGGCAGATTACCCTCGATGCCCAAGGGGTGCCGACCAAGGCCGCCCTGCCTGAGTACTGCGCCACACGGCGCCGTGACTCGGCGTTAGTGGCCGAATTGTTCGGGGCGCAGGCGATGGAACCTGCACAGGTACATGCCCGTAGCAGTACCGCGATACTGGCCGGCGAATGCGTGGGGGATGACTGGATACGGGTGGGGGATGCTGCGATGGCGGTTGACCCACTATCGGGGAATGGGATTTTCCAGTCGCTGTCGTCGGCGCTGCAGGCGCCTGTGGTGATCAATACCCTACTGCGCCGGCCTGAGCGTGCGGCACTGGCCAAGCAGTTCCACCAACAGCGGATCGAGCAGCTTTTTTTGCGCTTTGCCCGCATCGGGCGGGACTTCTACGGGCAGGAGCTAAAACGCGCTGGGCAGCCATTCTGGGAACGCCGTCGGGCATGGCCGGATGCGCAGCTGTCGCATCTGAAGGTGGGCTGGAAGGCGGTGCAAATTGAACGCAGGCCGGTATTGCGTGGTGGACTGGTGGATGAGGCCGAAGTGGTTGTAACGGCGGATCAGCCTTTGGGAATTTGGCATTTGCAAAACGTGGAGTTGGCGCCGGTGGTGCGAGCACTCAAGGGAGGCAAAAGTATCCAGAAGGTATTAGAGGGCTATTCTACTTCTGAACGAATTCTATTACAGAAATGGTTGATGAGTATATCAAAGCCTATGTAGCTTGGCGCCTGTTAGTTTTGATAGTTGTGATGACCGCCTTCGGCATGCTTGTATGTGCAATGTGTTACGGTCATGATTGATTTTCAGGTGTGTCGTGATAACGCAATTGGCTCCAGCTTTCGAATAAGGCTTAAGTTTAGCTTCAGGTTGACTCATGGCATTTTTCGGGGGACTTTCTTTGGCTGATGGAAAACACGATGCATCAGTTTGGTTGCTGGCGAGTTGGTACTATGAGGAGGGTGTATGAACTACTCTGTTTATGGGTGCTCCGTTTTTTCTCCTTGTATAGGTGTTTTGGCTTTTAATGGACAGGTGCATGATCGTTTGTCCAACTGCTATCTGTTAGGAAATGGAGTTCGAGCGTTCAGCCCGACCCTGATGCGTTTCATCTCACCCGACCCATACAGCCCATTTGGTGTGGGGGGACTGCACACTTATGCATATTGTGGTGGCGACCCTGTCAACTACATGGACATCGATGGAAATATGAAGTTCAGCGTTTTAACCAGGCGCAATGGGCCGTTGTCTCAGTTTGACGACCCCCCAGCACCTCCCCGCCAAAGTGTGATCGTGACTGCACAGCGGAAGCGCGCTAGCGTTATCGTTTATGCGGGATCATTCCAAGGCTCTGAAGCCATGGATACATCAGGTCAGTCTCATGATCCTAGTCATGTTGTTGCATCAGCTTCTTCAAGCTCTTCCACTCGCAATGCCCAGGTTGGACAAGTACAGTCAATTTCTAAAGCAAAGTGGACCAATCCTGGATTCCCAGAGGAACAATGGGGTGAGGGTGTGAGGCGCTACGAGGCATTCAAAACAGCGCATTCTCGTACGGTGAGCAAGACTGACCCGGTGCACCTCGTTGCAGCCTTGGTTATAAATAAAAACAAGGGGATGCCAGGAATTCCTTTCAATAGCTATCCGGCTTATGTCAGGGCCCATATGAGAGTTCGTGGTCAATCAAGGATTAAGGCTGCAAGTGATAGACTTGCACACGTTACTAAGGCTGTGCGCAGCTTCGAAAAATCAGGAGGAGCGTCGAGGGCCAGTAACTAGGGGTTTATTTTTCGGCTACTAGCATGTCAGGAGAGCATCGCCTGTAACAGCATTGTCACTGTTACAGGCTGATGATCAGAGTTTGATCAGTACCGACTTGAGTTCGGTGTAATGCTCGATGGCCGCCGCGCCCATCTCGCGGCCGACGCCGGACATCTTGTAGCCACCGAATGGCAGGGCCGGGTCCAGGGCGCTGTGGCAGTTGACCCACACCGAGCCCGACTTGATCCGCGGGATCATCCGGTGCACCGCCCCCAGGTCGTTCGACCAGATACTCGCCCCTAGCCCGTAGGGGTTGTCGTTGGCCATGCCAATCACTTCGTCGAGGTCATCGAAGGGCATCGCCACCAGCACCGGCCCGAAGATTTCTTCCTGCACCAGGCGATGACGCTGGTCGACATCGACGATCACCGTTGGCTTGACGAAGTAACCCGGCCCGAAACCTTCGCCGCCGCAGGCAATGGTCGCGCCCAGCTCGCGGCCGAGTTCGATGTAGCCGGTGACCCGGTCCTGCTGCTTGGCCGAGATCAACGGGCCCATCTGTACCGAAGGGTCCAGCCCGCTGCCTAGCTTCATGCCATTGGCGATACCGGCGATGTCGGCGACCACGTTGTCGAAGTGCTTGCGGTGCACATACAGCCGGGAGCCTGCGCAGCACACTTGGCCCTGGTTGAAGAAGATAGCCGTGGCAGCGCCGGCAGCGGCTTCCTGCAGGTTGGCGTCGGGCATGACGATGGTCGGCGACTTGCCGCCCAGCTCCAGTGTCACGCGGGTCATGTTGTCCATGGCCGCTTTGCCGATCAGCTTGCCGACCTCGGTAGAGCCGGTGAAGGTCAGTTTATCGACGCCGGGGTGGCGGCTCAGGGCTGCGCCGGCATTCAGGCCGGTGCCGGTGATCACGTTGAACACGCCTGCCGGGTAGCCGGCTTCCTCGATCAGCTCGGCCAGTTTCAGTGCGGTCAGAGGGGTCTCGTCGGCCGGTTTGAGCACCACGGTGCAGCCCGTGGCCAAGGCTGGGCCCAGCTTCCAGCAGGCCAGCAGCAGCGGGAAGTTCCAGGCGACGATGGCACCTACCACGCCTACCGCCTCGCGGCGGACAAAGCCGTGGAACTGGTCGTTGGGCATCAAAGGCATCGAGGTTTCGACGGTGCTACCCTCGATCTTGGTGGCCCAGCCGGCCATGTAGCGCAGGAAGTCGATGGCCAGTTGCACGTCCATGACCTTGGCCACTGCGGCGCTCTTGCCGT
>NZ_JAPFCE010000186.1:0-443 GCF_026240895.1 Pseudomonas sp. DCB_AW | reverse complement strand
GCCTACGGGGCGCAGCAGTGGGGAATATTGGACAATGGGCGCAAGCCTGATCCAGCCATGCCGCGTGAGTGATGAAGGTCTTAGGATTGTAAAGCTCTTTCACCGATGAAGATAATGACGGTAGTCGGAGAAGAAGCCCCGGCTAACTTCGTGCCAGCAGCCGCGGTAATACGAAGGGGGCTAGCGTTGTTCGGAATTACTGGGCGTAAAGCGCACGTAGGCGGATATTTAAGTCAGGGGTGAAATCCCGCAGCTCAACTGCGGAACTGCCTTTGATACTGGGTATCTTGAGTATGGAAGAGGTGAGTGGAATTCCGAGTGTAGAGGTGAAATTCGTAGATATTCGGAGGAACACCAGTGGCGAAGGCGGCTCACTGGTCCATTACTGACGCTGAGGTGCGAAAGCGTGGGGAGCAAACAGGATTAGATACCCGGGTAGTCCA
>NZ_JAPFCE010000094.1:0-16673 GCF_026240895.1 Pseudomonas sp. DCB_AW | reverse complement strand
CACCATCCTGGCGATCATCCTCACCGGCACGGCGCTGTTGCGCGAGCGTGAACACGGCACCCTCGACCACTTGCTGGTGCTGCCGCTAACCGCTTTGGAAATCATGCTGGCGAAAATCGCCAGCACCAACACAATGAATCTTCGCTGCTGTTGCCGGCCTCTTCGCAGCACAAGGCTGCTCCTACAGTGGCGTGCGTCAGCAGCGGGTTAGGCCCTACTACTTTAGTACTGGCTTTACTGTCTATCGTCGCATTCACAAAGCACCGCCGCTGGCATGTAATGGGCCTATAACAAAAAGGATAAACCCCATGCCTCGTGCCCTGCCCAGGCTGCCACGTGCTTTGCTGGCAGCCCTTTCGCTGAGTCTGCTGCTGGGCGTCGCCCAGGCCGACACCACGCCGCTGTTTTCTGCCGAGGGGTATCGCACCACCCTCTACCGCAGCCCGACACCGCACCAGGTCGAGGGCGCCCAGATCATCGACACCGCCACCTTGCAAAGCCTGCTGGGCCAGCACCCCAAGCCGGTGCTGGTCGATGTGTACCGCCGGCAATGGCTGCAAGGCCGCTTCATCGAAGACGAACCCCACGCCAACCTCCCCGGCAGCCACTGGTTGGCCAACACCGGCGACGGCGAGCTGAGCCCGGCCTGGCAAGACTACTTCGTGCGCCACCTGCAAAAAGCCACCGCCGGCTGGCTGGAGCAACCGCTGGTCTTTTACTGCCGCTCCGATTGCTGGTTAAGCTGGAACGCGGTAAAACGCGCAGCATCGCTGGGCTATAAGACGCTGTATTGGTACCGCGACGGCCTGGACGCCTGGGAAGCCGCCAACCTGCCACTGCAGCCGGCCCAGCCAGAGCCCTTCCCCTGAACTCACCACCGGTAAACGCGTGCGCGCCCCATCCAATAAAAACGAGGTGAAAAGGCCATGTACAAAATTCTGATTGCCGACGATCACCCACTGTTTCGCGAAGCCATCCACAACGTCATCAGCGATGGCTTCCCAGGCAGCGAAGTCATGGAGACTGCCGACCTGGACAGCGCCCTGGCGCTGACCCTGGAGCATGACGACCTCGACCTGATCCTGCTCGACCTGAACATGCCCGGCATGCACGGCCTCAATGGCCTGATCACCCTGCGCAACGAGGCACCGACCACACCGGTGGTGATCGTCTCGGCCGAGCAGGAAAAACAAATCGTGCTGCAGGCCATCACCTATGGCGCCGTGGGGTTCATCACCAAGTCCTCGCCACGTTCGCAGATGATCGAAGCGATCGAGCAGATCCTCACCGGCAATGTGTACCTGCCACCCGACATCATTCGCGCCAACAAAAGCAGCACCAGCCGGCGCCAGAGCGATACCCCAAGCTTCCCGCCGGAGATGCTCCAGGCCCTGACCCGCAAGCAATTGCTGGTGCTCGAGCGCATGACCAAAGGCGAGTCGAACAAGCAGATCGCCTACACCCTGGACATCGCTGAAACCACGGTCAAGGCCCACGTTTCGGCGATCTTGCGCAAACTCAACGTGCACAACCGGGTGCAAGCCATCCTCAGCGCTGGCGATATCGACTTCGGCGACTACCTGCGCCGTTAAAGCGGCTGAACGGGGCTGTTGGCCAGCAAATGGCTCATCGCAGCCTTGAGTTTCATTGGCCGCACCGGCTTGTGCATCAGGGTGTGGCCCCGCTCGCGGATCTGTTGCTTGAGTTCGTTGCTGTAGTTGGCGGTAATCATCAATGCCGGAATCGGCACGGCGCGGCGGGCACTGATCCGCGCCACGGCATCGACACCATTGCAGTCGTTGTCCAGGTGGTAGTCGGCGATCAACAGGTCGGCTTCGGCGTGGTAGTTGTCCACCTGCCGCGCCAGGTCTTCCTCCGACAGCGCAGTGACCACCCGGCAACCCCACCCTTCCAGCAGGGTGCGCATGCCGGCGCAAATCGCCGCATCGTTATCCAGCACCCACACCCGCGCACCGCGCAGGCGTTCGAGCATCGGCTCGCTGATGGCCAGGCTCGGCGGGGCTTTGGGCGCGGTTGCGCTCAGCGGCACTTCGACGGCGAACACCGAGCCTTTGCCGAGCCAGGAACGCACCCGAATCCGATGGCCGAGGATGCCCGCGATCTTTTCCACGATCGCCAGGCCCAGGCCCAAGCCACGGTCTTGGTCCGGGCGCTGTACATCGCCCCGTTTGAACTCCTGGAACATTTCCTCCAGGCGCTCTTCGGCGATGCCGATCCCGCTGTCCCAGACTTCGATCCACAGGCCCCGGCGCTGGCGCCGACAGCCCAGCACCACGCGGCCGCTGCGGGTGTAGCGGATGGCATTGCTGAGCAGGTTGCGCAGGATCCGCGCCAACAGCTGGATGTCACTGTGCACCAAGGCCGAACAGCCCACGAAGTGCAGTTCCAGCCCTTCGCTGCGCGCCACCTGGGCGTATTCGGCGGCCAGGTTGTCCATCAGTTCGCTAAGGGCGAAGGGGGCGATATCGGCCTTGATCACCCCGGCGTCAAGCTTGGAAATATCCACCAGGGTGCCTAATAGGTTTTCCACGTCCTCCAGGGAATTACTGACGTTGCGTACCAGTTGAACGCTCTGGTGCGGCTCGCGGCGTTCGAGCAACGCGCTGGTGAACAGCCGCGCCGCGTTCAGGGGTTGCAGCAGGTCATGGCTGACCGCAGCGAGAAATTTGGTTTTCGACAGGTTGGCCTGCTCGGCCTCGCGCTTGGCCTCGCGCAACCGTGATTCGGCCCGGCTGCGCTCATCAATCTCGCGCAGCAACTGGTCGTTGAGGCTGGTCAGCTCGGCGGTGCGCTCGCGCACCCGTTGCTCAAGGTTCTGGTAAGCCTGGTGCAGCGCCTCGGCGCTCTTGCGCCGCTCGGTAATGTCGCGGATCAACACGAAGATCCCCACCACTTCGCCATTGGCCAGGCGGTTGGGGACGTAGGAGCGCAGCATGTAGCGCTCCTGGCCGTTGATGTTGTTTTCGGCAAACTCGAAGGTCACGCTCTCCCCCGCCAACGCGCGCGCCACGTAGGCCTCCAGGCGTTGGTAATGCGATTCGCTGTGCGCCTCGCGCAGGCTTTGGCCCAACATCACGCCGCGGGGCCAGCAGTACCACTCCTCATACACCTTGTTGGTGAATTCGTAGACCAGGTCAGCATTCAGGTAGGCGATCAGCGCTGGAACATGGTCGGTGATCAGGCGAATCAGTTGCGATTTCTGCGCCACCGCTTGCTCGCGGCGCAAGGTCTCGCTGAGCTTGACCTCGGTGATGTCGGTGAACAGGAACACCCGCCCGCCTTCGCAAGTAGGCCGTTCGCTGACTTGCAGCCAGCGCCCGTTCTGCAGGCGGTACAGCAGGTGCTCATCGGCCGGCCCGCGGGGCTCTTCGGTGAACACCCCGCTGGCGGTCATCAGTTGCTTGACCTCGGCCAAGCGCATGCCGGCGATGATCCGCACCCGGCTGAGGGCCCAGAACGCCTTGAAACGGCTGTTGCACAGTACGATGCGCTGGTTCTGGTCGAACAGCACGAAGGCGTCGGAGATGCTTTCAATGGCGTCGATCAAGTGTTGGTGGGCGGTCTCGGCCCGCAGCCGCGCTTCACTGAGCAGGTGGTTACCGGCCTTGAGCTCGGCCATAGCCTGGTTGAGGGCGTCGGTGCGTTCGCGGACCTGCTCAGCCAGCACCACCGAGTGCTGAAATGCCGCGTAGGGGTCGTTGCCGCGGGTCACGCCCGACTCGACGCGTTCGATCAGCGCAGTGTTGATGCGCTGCAGCTTGCGGTTCTCGTGCTGCAGCCGAACGACCTCGGCCTGCAGTTCAGCGGCTGACGGGTGGCCGGTTGCGGGCAATGGCGACCCCGGTGAAGGTCTGGTTGATATGCATGCCATTGAACTGTTCTCCATAGGTGTTGAAGCCCATCACCCGCTGCTCGCGCAAGAACGCGCCGACCTGCTCCAGGCCATCGTGCGCTTCCAGTTCCAGGCGCCGCAGGAAACAGTCGCAGCCAATGGTCAGCAGCAAGGGGCCCAGGCGCTGGTGCAGCCCGTCGAACAGGGTGTGCAGCTTTGGCAATAGCGGGCCCGGTGTCATGGCCGTGAGCACGATGCCGTTTTCCACCGCACAGTAGAAACTCAGGCTCAGGTCCGGGTGCACCTGCTGGATTGCCCGGACGTAATACTGATCGTGAATCCGCACCGCCAACGGGTGGGCAGCGAATACCCGGTGATCGAGCTCGGCCACCGGCACGCCGATGTGCCGGGCGTATTCCTCGGCAGCGGGTTCGGCATTGAGTTCGAAGACCCGCCGCTGAGCGCTGTCGGCGCCGGTCACCACCAGCTTTTCATCACGCGGCAGGATGTGGTGCGTGGTGAACACTTCAAAGTCGAGCCAGGTATTGACCAGCACCACTACCGCCGCGCCGCTGTGGAACGCCCCGCCGAAGTACACGTGGGTACGGGTCAGGTAGTTGTCGTCGCCGGCCGAGCCGCCGAAATGCGGGATGTCCCCCAATGCCGCGCTCAGGGCGCCAAGGAACATCTCCTCGCGGCTGGACAAGCCGTCGAGCAGGGTCAGGGCAAAGCTGTGGCCTTTGATCGGAGCAAGGGTATTGCTGCGGCAGGTGCCGACCAGCCGTTCGACCATCTGCTGGGCGTCGATCAGGCTGAAGCGTTCCATTTCATCGATCAGTTCGGTGGCGATGGAAAACTGCCGATGATCGAACCCCAGCGCCGTCACGCAGTTACGGCCGTAGCCTAGCGGGGTGATTTCGCCGGCACTGGTGCAGCCCACCAGGCGAATGCCGCCGAAACCCTGTTCCAAGGCCTCGCCCAATTCCTGCAGGTCGTATTCGGCAGAACAGAAGAACAGCACGAACCCCAGGTGCGGGTGCAGCAGCTGCCGCGCCAGGTCCTGGGCTGCAAGCCGCGCATCGGTTGCCTGGGACATGGCGCTGACCACACCGTCGTTCTGGGCCTGCTGCATCGTGGTCTCCGGCGCGGGTTGGCTGAAGGTTGAGTGTACGGAGGACGTCCTGGAGGGCGAATGCTACTTGGGTAGCGGGTAGGCGGTTCCATGGGAGTATGGGTTGGTTGTAGGGGCCTGCCTTGGGGGTTGTGGTGGGGCGCAGATCGAGCGCCGCGCGGGCGGCGCTCGATCTCATGGGCGCAGAAAATGCCGAGGCGAACACCTCGCCCGCCAAAACGCTACCAGGTCAGCACCGCGCCCAATGCAAGGGTATCGGTGTCTTCGTTCTGGTCGCTGGTGTCATGCCCATCAATGGAAAACTGGTTGTACTCCGCCACCAGCGTGAGGTTGTCATTGACGTCATGGAACAGCGCCACACCCCGCGTCTCGTAATCCGCGCCACTGCCCACCACCCCGTTGCCATCGTCCTTGGTCTTGCCGTAGGACAACGCCAGGCGGTTTTTGCCAACTTTGTATGACCCTTGCAGCAGGTAACCGTCGCTGTCGACATTGCGCAGGGTCGGCTCGCCCGCATTGTTGGTGAAGAACGGGTTGATACCCTTGGCCTGGAAGCCGGAGCCGGTGAGCGACAGCCCGCCCATCTTCGCCTGCACGCCATAGCCGACACCTTTGGAGGTGATCGACTTGACCGTCGAGTCGGTGTTGTCCGAGGTCTGGTAGCTGCCATTGATCCAGCTGTAGATCTTGGCGCCGGCCAGGTCGAACTGGTAGGTGATCTCGCTCTCGGTGCGGGGGTTTTCCTGATAAGCCTTGCCGGTCGGGCTACTGTCGTTGGTGTCCACCGGGTCCATGATGCCCACCGCCACGCGCAGGCCCTCCATCACCGGTGTGCGGTAGGTGATCTGCGAGGTGGGGAACGGGTACGGGTAACCGCTGCCGATGTTGCCGAACGATACCCCGCCGCCGTCCACCAGCCCCAGGCTGTCACTGACCTGGCCGTAACCGGCAAGCAACTCGTCCAGCAGAATGTTGGAACGCGCAAACAGCCCGAAGTCCTTGCCGATCAACACCTCGCCCCACTCAGGGTTGGCCACGGTGCCGTAGAACTGGCGCACGTCGATGGCGGTGTCGGTGCCGTTGGTTTCGCTGTCGTTGATGGTCACCCAGAACGAGGCACGCGCCCCGAGCTTCAGGTCATCCACCTGTTTACCCATGTTGAAGCCCAGGTAGTTGGGCAAAAAACCCATCTTCACCCGTGACTGGCGGCGGTCGAATTGATCGCCCGCCCGGTCGACATCACTGTTGACGTAAAAGGCATTGATGTAGCCGTCGGTGGAAAACGTGGTCTGGTCCTTGTCGTACAGCATGATCTCGGCCTCGGCGACGCCGCTCAGGCCCAGGGTCGAAAGGCTGGCGATGACAGCCGTCAGGATACGAGGCGATAGTTTCTTATTGTTGTTGTGCATGACGCGCTCCAAAAACGTGGGCTCGGTGTTGGAGGCGATTATCAGAAGCGGGCATACCGCTCGGTACGCTGCCTTGGAGGGGGTTGCAGGCTGCTTTGGGCCGGCGCGCGTGGCGCGATGATTAAGGCCCGAGACCGGCTTAGGCCAGGAGGCAACACCAAGGGTGTACGCCTGATGAACAGCCAGGCACCCAGTGTGTCATCATCCGCATGACCCCTTTCGAAATTGCAGGATCATCCATGCTCTACGTCGTCATGCTCGGCGGACGCCACCCCCGCGCCAGCATCGAAGTTCACGATGTGGTATTTGCCCAGGCCGACTCGCTGGAGCAAACCTACCCCCTCTTGCGCAACGCCTGGTTCGGCAGCCCCAAAGGGTTGCACATCGACTCCTGGCTGGAAGTGCACGGGGTGGAGGGTTATCGCATCGCGTTCAGCCAGGCAGCGCCACCGCCAGGGGCCATGCGCCTGTTTTTCCTGAACCTGGGGGGTTACGAGCGGCAGGTGTTTGGTGAAGCGCATCGCTACCTGCTAGTGGCTGCTACTGACAAAGCCGCCGCCAAGCAACTGGGTAAGCAGCGTATGGCGGCAGGTTGGTTGAAACCCCATACCGACGCGGTGCTCGATGTCGACGATTGCTTACCGATTGATCTGCTGGAAGGGCGCTATGTGCACCTGGTTGAGGGTGAGCATGACGGCATTGTGCAACGTAGCGATTACATTCTGATTTGAGGAGTCGGTGACCGACGATCGTCGCCCCCTAAGAAAAGACAACCGACGAAATGTAACAAAAGATGATGGCATAATGCCTTGAAAGCCGGCAAAATCCTTACACATCAAAAGGCTTTCAAGGACAGATTCCGATGCCATGGCCAGTCACGCTGAGCCTCAGCAATACCGCGTACCCCCTGAGTGTGGTGCAACGCACCGTCTATGGCTTAGCAAACACGGTAGCAATCCAAGTCAACGCCGAGCCCGACCATGTCAACCTGGTGATCTTTCCGGCCGAGTCAAACATCACGCTGCCCGAAGACCAGGCTCGTGCACTGGTACTCCGGCACCTTAACGACTTCGCCCTGCGCGATCACATCAACCGTGAGACCGCAGGTTTGCGCGAAGCCCTTGTACGGGCAGCGCTCAGTGGGTGCGAGATCGTCCAGTGAAACTGATTGCTACCGACTCGCGCACCTATCGCCTGCTGCCTCTACGCTTCATGCGCATGAACTCGAAAAGTGAGCGTGACATTCTGCTCACCTCGGACACCGGTGAGTACCTGCATATTACAGATGCCCAACTGCAGGCCTTAAGTCATTACGAGGTACAACCCCAAACATCGTTTTACAAGGACCTGCTCGCCCGTCATTTCATCTATGAGCCCGGCCGCCACGATCCGCTCCCAGAGATGGCAGCGCAGTTACGTAGCCGCAAGGATTTCCTGTTCCAAGGCCCTGCGCTGCATCTGTTCGTAGTGACACTGCGGTGTAATCACACGTGCCAGTACTGCCAGGTATCCCGCGCCCCCCTTGGCGGCTCGGCGCACGATTTGTCGCAAGCAGATGCATGGGCGGCCGTCGATCGCCTGTTCGAGTCGAATGCCTCGGCCCTGACTGTAGAGTTCCAGGGTGGTGAGCCGCTCCTGGCCTTTGAACGGGTACGGCAGATCGTGGAGTGGGTGACTGAACGCAACGTCACAGAACAGCGCGATATTCAGTTCGTCATCACCACCACGCTTCACCACCTGACAGACGACATTCTGGATTTTGCCAAGCAGCATCGCATTCAGTTCTCGACATCACTCGATGGGCCGGCCTCGTTGCACAATGCCAACCGTCCTACCCCATCCCGTGACTCCTACGAAAAGACAGTCAGGGGCATTGAATGGGTACGCGAAAAACTGGGGCACGATGCGGTCTCTGCACTGACTACGCTCACCGCCAGGAGCTTGGATCAACCCCAGGCGATAATCGATGAATATGTCAGCCAAGGGTTTTCCAGCATCTCTCTTCGACCGTTAAGCCCCTATGGCTTTGCATCGAAAAGTGCGCACCGACTCGACTATCCCATTGAGCGCTACTTGGAGTTCTATAAAGAGGCCCTGGCTTATCTGCTGGAAATCAACAAGCAAGGCATCTACTTGGCCGAAAGCTATGCAAGTTTGCTGTTGAAGAACATCCTGACGCCGTTTTCTTCAGGCTATGTCGACCTCCGTTCCCCCGCTGGAGCAGGTACCGCTGCCTTGGTGTACAACTACGACGGCCATGTGTACCCATCGGACGAAGCGCGGATGCTGGTGGAGATGGGAGAAAACGGGCTGCGGCTAGGTACAGTTCATCAACCGTTGCGTGAACTCCTGGCCTCTCCCGTCATGGAAGCGTTGCTGGCCAGTGGCGTCGCAGAAGCCCTGCCAGGATGTTCGGACTGCGCAATGGTGCCTTACTGCGGTGCGGACCCCGTTGAGCACTACGCACGCCAAGGTGACCCGATCGGGCATCGTGCATTCAGCGCTTTCTGCAAGAAAAACATGGGGCTGCTCAAGCACCTGTTCGGCCTGTTACGCGAAGGTGATGACAACGTTCAACGCGTATTGCTGTCCTGGCTGAACAGGCGTTCCTTCAGCGACGTCCTTTATCCTGGCTACCGGAGCTGAGGACGATGCTACGCAAGGAGACCCATTTCGAAATCTGCAATCTGACCGGCCCCAGGTTGTTAAAGGTCATCACCGTCGACGAGTTCATTCAAAAAGGGCTGGCAGTGTGCGCAGGAGAAGCTTCTTTCCACGACCTGCTGCTGTGGTTGCCAGCAGCCACCTTGCAAGATGATCCACAGCTGCTCTCCCTCCCGGTTGGCGGGTTTCTAGTTCCAGATGCGTTGACGACACCTACACAAGATACGCTGCTGGTCTTGCACTCACCTAAAGAGCCCGATGTCGTTCAGCCAGGGGATGTCGTTGCCTTGACGCCCAACAGCACGCTGGTGAGGGTACTTTATCGCCGTGGTTCGGACAGCAACCTGTTATTCATGACAGACCGCTGCAACAGCCTGTGTCTGATGTGTTCCCAACCACCGAAGGACATCGATGACCATTGGCACATCGAAGAAAACCTCCGGCTGATCGACCTTATGGATCCGGGTGAGGAAAACCTGGGTATCAGTGGTGGCGAGCCGACGCTCTATCGCGATGGCCTGCTCGAGATCCTCGCTAAATGCAAAACAGTGCTGCCTCAGAAGTCCCTTCACGTACTCAGCAACGGCAGGCTGCTCAAGGAACCAAGCTGGATCGAGGCACTGGCTGCCCTGCAACACCCGCAACTGAGCTGGGGCATCCCGCTTTACGCCGACAACGCAACAGAGCATGACCATGTGGTTCAAGCCCCTGGCGCGTTCAGCGAAACCATTCAGGGGCTCTACAACCTAGCCCGTGCCAAGCAGATCATCGAGGTCCGTGTGGTACTTAGCCGCCTGACCACCCAACGGCTGCCTGAGCTGGCGCACTACGTGTTTAGGAACCTGCCCTTCGTTCGCCACGTTGCGCTGATGGGTATAGAAAGTACGGGGCTCGCGAGGAAACATCACGAAGCGCTTTGGATTGACCCGCTGGACTACCAGGAGCCGTTGAGTCAGGCCGTATACTTTTTGGCCAACCGCGGCATACCGGTTTCGATTTACAACTTGCCGCTGTGCTTGACCCCACCACACCTTTCGCACTTCGCCCGACAGAGTATTTCTGACTGGAAGAACCTGTTCATCGATGCCTGCCAGCAGTGCGCAGCCATTGAGCATTGCTCAGGCTTTTTCAAATCCCATACCGACCGCTGGCAGAGCCGCGGTATTCACCCACTATCGATTGAGGCCTTTGGTGCCTATGCAAGGAGCGCACATTGAAATTGCTTGATCGTTGGAAAATCCTGATGGGCGGCATCTCCCTGTTGCCAATGGCAGGCACCGCGTTAGCCCAGGCCAACCCACTGCCGCTGGCTGATGCCAGTTGGCAGCCAAATGAAAAGCTACAACCCCCAGTCTTTGCCGACACGCTCAATGCCCCCGACGCAGTGAACATTTATGCCGCGCATCGCTCTCACAGCTCACACCGTTCGCATAGTTCGCACAGCTCTCATTACAGCGGCTCCGGTGGGTACAGCGCACCGCGTTACTACAACCCGCCGGCCACCAGCACACGCAGTGATACCGCACCGAGTACTTCCAGCTATGGCGCAGGCGGCGCTTCGAGCTCATCAGGTGGCAATACCTTGTATCAGCAATCAGGATCGACGGCGGGGACAGGCAGCACGTCGCGGACACGACCGACCAACGAGCAGAAAAGTAACCTTGTAGTACGGGTACAGACGGCCCTGACAGTGCGCAAGTATTACCAAGGCGCCATTGATGGCTTGATGGGTAAAGCTACCCGTGGGGCACTGATGGCGTTCCAGATGGACAGTGCACTGACAGTGAATGGCCGCATGGATACCCCAACATTGAACGCGCTGGGGATACGAATTCCTTGATTTGACGGTTTTGTCAGCAGCCCCTGAGCACCGAAAGTATCATCAACGTTTGGGTTTCCTCGACACATATGACAGTTCACGTGTCGAGAGCCCAAGCCGTTATCATTTTCAACTAGAACAATAAATTTGTTATCAAATTCGCGTAGCCATTAGCGTTTTCGTGCCCCCTGAATTATTGTTTTCGCGTGCTACCCCTCTTTGGTTAGCATTTTTCAGCTCTGATTAGGGGATTCGACAATGCAAGTAGGTTTCAAGGCTCTCGCCAACCGCTACGGTATTGCACTTGCTCAACCCCTGCGCGTCGAGTCAGTCATCGCCACGACACGCATAAGCCGTGAGAGCAACGGCCATGTCGAAAACAAATACCCCACCAGCTACCAGCCAGCGGACAGTTTCGCCGGGCATTTCGAGTTCGGGCTCAAGTACGAAGAAATCCACCTCGAGTTCTTCGCCCGTCTGTTTGCCGCTGTTGGCCCGGAGCCCATCGAAGACTGGTGCCGGCAAGCGCCCTTTGGCCAGTATGCGCGCCGCACGGGTTTTCTGTACGAGTGGCTGACTGGCCAGCCGCTGGATGTTGCGGATGTCACCAATGGCGGCTATGTCGATGCCGTTTCATCGCAGCAGTACCTGACGCGCGTTGAGCCACTGCGGACAAGGCGCTGGCGTATCAACGACAACCTTCCAGGCGTGCCGCAGTTCTGCCCCCTCGTCCGCCGTACAGAGAGCGTCCAGCAAGCGCTACGATTTGACCTGGATGCAGCACTGCGCGAACTCAATCAGACCTTTGGCAACAACATCCTGATGCGCACGGCCAGTTGGCTAACGCTGAAAGAATCGCGTGCGAGCTTCCTGATCGAAAAAGAAGCGGATAAAGCCGACAGAATCCAGCGGTTTGCCCACGTGATCGCCAAATACTGTGGCCACATCACGGACCCGTTGAGCAACGACAGCCTGCACGTGCTGCAAGCCGGAATCCTGGGGCATGAAGCCTTTGGTCTGGGCCAACGGCGCTCGCCGGTCTTTGTGGGGCAGGCAAGCATGCGCGAGGACATCGTGCATTACATCGCGCCGCACTTCGAGGCGCTGCCGTCACTGCTCAATGGCCTGGAAGCATTCGAGCTGGCGACAAGAGGTGCCGAGCCATTGGCCCGTGCAGCCGCACTGGCTTTCGCCTTTGTGTATATCCACCCCATGCGAGACGGCAATGGGCGAATACATCGCTTCCTGATCAACGACTCACTGATCCGCGACAAGGCGCTACCCGATGGCGTGATCCTGCCGATATCGGCCACCATTACCAGCTCCATCGACTTCCGGGCGCGCTACGATCGCACGCTGGAGGCGTTCTCGCGGCCCTTCATGCAACGCTACGCGGCGTCCTATCGGTTCGGCGAAATCGTCGACTACGAGGACGGCACCCCGAGCAACCTGGTCTTCGATGACTACGACGACGCGCTGTTCGCATGGCGCTATCCCGATTTGACCGAGCACGTGCTGTACACCGCACAGGTCGTGGCGCATACGGTGCATACCGGGATGGCCGATGAGGCTCGTGTACTGGTTATTTTCCAGCGTGCTCAGGAGCGGCTCAAAGAGGTGCTGGAAATGCCCGATCAGGACGCGAACCGTATCATTCGCGCTCTCAAGGAAAACGGCTGGCAGGTGTCTGGCAAGTTGAAGAAAGCGTATCCACAGCTGGACGACGCTGACCGGGCAGAACGTGTAGTGGAAGCGGTGCGCTCCGCTTTCGAAGAGCGGGAAGTGGGGGCAGACGAAACCTGATTGTCAACGCCCGCAGACAGCCGATTCCGCTACATCAGACTTCACCAGCGCAACAACCGGGGCCCTGCCAACGCCCCCACCAACGTGGGGACCAGCATGCCCAACAGGTACCAGGTCCCCCAGAACGGCACCTGCATTTCCGGGCAGTGCAGGCAATAGGCCAAGGTTGCAGTCGAACCGGCGAGCAGCCCTGCAGCGCCACCGGCCTGGCGCAACCGTGTTGGGGCCAGGCCGCGCACTGCCCAGAACACGGCGATGAACACCGGCACGCTCAGCAGCGAGATATTCAACGCGCAGGTGCGCCAGGTACGGCCGAAGATCAACTCGGCACGGGCCTCGACCGGGGCGCCCGACAGGCTGATCGCCGCCCCCAACCAGACCAGCAGCAACGGCAGCCCCAGCAGCCCCCAGGCCAGCCCACCCTTCACACCCGGCCGGGCCAAACGTTGCGTGAGCCATAGCGCAAGCAGCGCGAGGCTGCCAGGCAAGGCCAGCTTGGCCCAGAACAACGGCGTGCGCGCCACGTCGGCAAGGTCGCTGCGCACGCCATAGAGGGCCACTGTCATCAGTACTGCGGCGAGCAGGCCCGCGAGCAACGCCTGGGCCAGGCGCCGCGCCAGGGCATGGCGGTCCACCGGCCCTTCGCCAGCGGCCAGCAGGGTAATCAGTTCATCGGTTTTCATCGTCTTCACTGCCTCGAATCAGCCTGGCCAAGGCCTTGAGCCCACGGTGTATGCCTACCTTGACTGCCGAACTGGAGAGCCCGGTGATACGCGCGGTCTCCTCCACCGACAGGCCCTCGAGCTTGACGTGGACGATCGGCAAGCGCTGCCGCTCCGGCAACTGCCCCAGCAGTTTACCCAGGTCTCGGCTGGCCTGGGCTGGCGCTTCGTCGCTGGCGGCGAACAGGTCACTGTCGTCGTCCAGCAGGTCGTGCAGCGCATCGTGATGCGCGTAGCGGCGCAGGTAATCCGCCAGTTTGTAGCGGGCAATCGCCTGCACCCAGGCCGTCAGCGGCTGTTGCGGCTGATAGGTTTGCCGCGCGTTATGCACGGCCAGCAACACCTCCTGCAACAGGTCTTCGACCTCGGCAGGGCGCTGTTGCAGGCGCCGCTTGAGAAAACCCCGTACGTGCAGCGCCAGTGCCGCGAGAAATTCGCGGTAGGCCTGCGCATCACCCGCCAGCCCGCGCAGCAGCAAACCCTGCAACTGCGTCTCGCGAGCGGCGAGGAGGTCTTGTGGGTTAGTTCGTTGCATTGGGCGCCAGGGTTACACCGTCGGAAGGTTTCTTTTATCGAACCTTAGATGAGCCACAGCCAGTGGAAAAAAATTTTCGTCGGCCTGTAACCCGGGCAGCGATCGCCGCGAACTACTCAATGAGCCTTCGGTACAACACCCGGGCCCCATCCTCTGGAGACACCCTCATGAAAACCCTCGCCCTCGCCACCGCCGCCCTGGCCCTCGCTTCAATGGCCAGTGTCGCCTTCGCCGGCACCACCGCCGGCACGGGTACCGCCATGGAAAAATGCTACGGCGTCGCCATGGCCGGCAAAAACGATTGCAAGGCCGGCGCTGGCACCACCTGCGCCGGCAGCGCGAAAAAGGACTACGACGGCATGCACTGGAAGAACGTCCCGGCCGGTACCTGCACGTCGATCAAGACCCCCAACGGCATGGGGTCGCTGACCCCAATCAAGTCCTGAGTAGAGGCCGCCGACCATGAACCGGAACTTACCCCTGGGCGCTGGGCTAGGGCTGAAGGCCGAACACTATGCCCAGGCCCTGGCGTGCAACGCCGAAGGCCTGTGGTACGAGGTCCATCCGGAAAACTACATGGTCGGCGGCCCGCGCCTGGCCTGGCTGCAGCGCATGGCCGAGCGCCATCCGCTGTCGCTGCATGGCGTGGCACTGTCACTGGCAGCGGACGCCGAGCCGGATGCCACCCACCTGCGCCGCTTGCGCACACTGATCGACCAGGTAAAGCCGGCGCTGGTGTCCGAGCACCTGGCCTGGTCCACCTGGCGCGGCCAATACCACCCCGACCTGCTGCCGTTTCCCCGCAGCAGCGAAGCGCTGACGCGCATCAGCGACAATATCCTGCGCACTCAGGATGCACTGGGGCGGTCAATCGCCCTGGAAAACCCCAGCCACTACCTGCAGTTGCAAGGGCATGAGTGGGACGAGATCGATTTTCTCGACGAACTGGTGCGCCGCACTGGGTGCACCCTGCTGTTGGACGTCAACAACGTGCATGTCAGCGCACACAACCTGGGTTTCGACGCCGCAGCCTATCTCGACCGCTTCCCTGCCCAGGCCATCAGCGAAGTGCACCTGGCCGGGCACAGCCACGACGCGCAGGGCGCGCTGCTGATCGACTCGCACGATGCCGCGATTGCCGAACCTGTATGGGCGCTGTTCCGCCGCTTGATCGCACGAATCGGCCCACGCCCGACGCTGATCGAGCGCGACGGTAACCTTCCAGCGTTCGATGACTTGCTTGCCGAACGCGCCATCGCCCAAACCACCCTCACGTCTGCGGGAGACTTGCCATGAACCTGCCCCTCGGCCAGTTCCAGGACGCCTTCATCGACGCGCTCTACCAGCGCCCTGCCCCGGCGCTGCAAAGCCTGACCGGGCAAGCGGCGTTCGCGGTCTACCGCAATACCGTGCTGGCCGGTTGCGTCGACGCGCTGCGGGCCAACTTCCCCAGCGTCGAGACCTTGGTCGGCGCCGATTGGATGCAGGAGGCCGCGACCGCCTACGCCCAGCAGTCCCCCCCGGACGATGCCCGGCTGATCCACTACGGTGCGGGCTTCGCGGCATTTCTGGAACAGTTGCAGGCTAGCCATGGGCTGCCCTACCTGGCCGATGTGGCACGCCTGGACTTCTACTGGAGTGAAGCGTTCAGCGCTACCGAAGACCCTTGCCTGGCGCTCACCGACTTGGCTGGCATGACCGCCAGCGACTTGATGCACAGCTACCTGGCCCCCCGCCAGAGCGTGCGCTGGCAGTGGTTCGATCCGCACCCGGTGCTCAGCCTGTGGCGCTGCAGCCGTGAAGGCCTGCCGTGGTCGGGCGCGCAACCGTGGGTGGCCGAAGGCGTGCTGCTCAGCGGCGGCCTCGACGGCGTCAGCCATCAGCCGCTGGAAGCCGGTGGTTGCGCCTTTCTGGATGCCTGCGCGGCAGGCCATACGCTGGAAACCGCTTCGCAATGCGCCCAGCAACGCCAACCCGACCTGGACTTCAGCGACCTGCTCGGCCGCCTGATGCAAGCCCGGGTCTTTCGCCCACTCTCATTCGCATGAAGGAATGGCCATGGACACCCTGCGCCCCACTGCTCCGGCAATCAGCCTGCGCCAACGCTGGAACGGCTTGGCCGAACGCCTGCAATTGCTGCTCAACGACACCGTGCTGTGCCTGGTCGCACGCCTGGGTATCGCCTCGGTGTTTTTCATGTCTGGCCGGACCAAGGTGGAGGGCCTTCTGAGCATCACGCCCAGTACCTATGAGTTGTTCCAGAGCGAGTATGCGCTGCCACTGGTCTCACCCTGGCTCGCGGCCCACCTGGCGACCTATGCCGAGCACCTGTTCCCGCTGCTGCTGGTGCTTGGCCTGTTTACGCGGCTTTCGGCGCTGGCCCTGCTGGGCATGACCACGGTGATCGAGGTGTTCGTCTACCCGGACGCCTGGCCTACGCACCTGTCCTGGGCGGGCCTGCTGCTGTTGCTGGTGGCCAAGGGCGCTGGCGCGCTGTCACTGGACCGCGTGTTGCGGCTGCGCTGAGCGCCGCCTATTAGGCTCTGTACGAAACGTTTTGTGGGAGCGGGCTTGCCCCGCGAATGGGGCTACGCGGTGGCTGGCACCGGCGGGGCCGGGGGGGGCGGGGGGAGCCCCCGCCCCCCGGGGTGCAAGTTTAGATATTGGGCAAAAAAGCCAAATAACACCGGCCCCCCCACGCGCGGGCCCCCCCGGCGCTGGCGCGCGGCTGCAGGG
>NZ_JAPFCE010000185.1:0-443 GCF_026240895.1 Pseudomonas sp. DCB_AW | reverse complement strand
TGGACTACAGGGGTATCTAATCCTGTTTGCTCCCCACGCTTTCGCACCTCAGCGTCAGTAATGGACCAGTAAGCCGCCTTCGCCACTGGTGTTCCTCCGAATATCTACGAATTTCACCTCTACACTCGGAATTCCACTTACCTCTTCCATACTCAAGATACCCAGTATCAAAGGCAGTTCCAGAGTTGAGCTCTGGGATTTCACCCCTGACTTAAATATCCGCCTACATGCGCTTTACGCCCAGTAATTCCGAACAACGCTAGCCCCCTTCGTATTACCGCGGCTGCTGGCACGAAGTTAGCCGGGGCTTCTTCTCCGGTTACCGTCATTATCTTCACCGGTGAAAGAGCTTTACAATCCTAAGACCTTCATCACTCACGCGGCATGGCTGGATCAGGCTTGCGCCCATTGTCCAATATTCCCCACTGCTGCCCCCCGTAGGA
>NZ_JAPFCE010000093.1:0-16806 GCF_026240895.1 Pseudomonas sp. DCB_AW | reverse complement strand
CTCGGCATTTTCTGCGCCCATGAGATCGAGCGCCGCCCGCGCGGCGCTCGATCTGACAGGCCCCAAAAATCTCATGTCGAGCACATCAACCCAGCATCTCGTGCATGGCGATGATCTGCTCGGCCACCTGGATCAGCTTCTGCTGGCGGCTCATGGCCTGGCGGCGCATCAGGGTGTAGGCCTGCTCTTCGTTGCAGTCTTTCATCTTCATCAGCAGGCCCTTGGCCTGTTCGATCCGCTTGCGTTCGGCCAGTTGCTGGTCACGCGCCAGCAACTGCGCCCTAAGGGCCTGGTCGCTCTCGAAGCGGGCCATGGCCACATCCAGAATCGGCTGCAAACGCGCAGCATGAATGCCCTCGACGATATAGGCGCTGACCCCCGCCTGGATTGCCTGGCGCATCACGCCGGGGTCATGCTCGTCGGTAAACAGCACGATAGGCCGCGGTCGGTCGCGGCTGACCAGTACCACGTGTTCCATCACGTCGCGGTCCGGTGAGTCGGTATCGATCAACACGACGTCCGGATGCACCGTTTCGACGCAGGCGGGCAAATCGATGGTCAGACCAGGGGCTTCGATCACGTCGAAACCGGCCTCGCTCAAGGCAGCCTTGAGCCGGCCCAGTTTGTTTTGAGTGTCGTCGATCAGCAGGATACGCAGCATGTTCATCCCCCTCACAGGCCAACGCGGGCTTCGGGTGTGTCGCCCAAGGCGTGCAGGCTGAAGCTGCGGGCATAGCCGTAGGGGTCGCTGCCGTCCCAGCGGGTACCGTCGATCAGCAGGCTGCTTCGCATCGGTTGCTCAAGGCACGCTATGCCTAGGGCGTCTGCCGCTTCGTGGTAAAGCGCCAGTTGCTGAACCTGGCTGGCCACGCCGAGGTAGTCGGGGTCGTCTCGCAATAGTCCCCAGCGGCGGAACTGGGTCATGAACCACATGCCGTCGGACAAATACGGCAGGTTGGCCCGGCCCTGGTCGAACAGGCGCAAAGCGTGGGGGTCTTGCCACTGGTTGCCCAGCCCGTCTTGGTAGTCACCCAGCAGGCGGGGCTCGATAGTGCTCGTCGGCGTGTCCAGGTAAGCACTGCCGCTGAGCAATTGCGCGGTGCTGCGGCGGTTCTCGGGGCTTTGCTCGATGAAGCGGCTGGCTGCGAGGATCGCCTTGATCAGGGCGCGGGCGCTGTTGGGGTACTGCTCGGCGAAGGCGCGGGCGCAAGCGAGCACCTTTTCCGGGTGGTCTGGCCAGATCGACTGGCTGGTTGCCAGGGTGAAGCCCTGGCCCTTGGCGACGGCATCCGCCGCCCAAGGTTCGCCTGCACAAAACCCGTCGATGCGGCCAGCCTGGATATGCGCGGCCATCTGCGCTGGCGGCACCACCACGCTGTCGACATCGCGCAGCGGGTGGATGCCCTGGCTCGCCAGCCAGTAGTACAACCACATGGCGTGGGTGCCGGTGGGGAAGGTCTGGGCAAAGGTCAGGCGTGCACCCTGCTGGTGCACCAGGCGCGCCAATGCCTCAGGGCTGGTCACGCCTTTGCGTTGCAGAGCCGGGGACAGGTTGATGGCCTGGGCATTCTGGTTCAGCCCCATGAGTACAGCCATGTCGCTGGCGGGCACACCGCCAATGCCCAGGTGCACGGCATAGGCCAGGCCATACAGGCAGTGCGCAGCATCCAGCTCGCCGCTGACCAGTTTGTCGCGCAGTCCCGCCCAAGAGCCCTGGCGCTTGAGGTTGAGGGTCAGGCCGTGTTGCTGGGCAAAGCCCTGGGTGGCGGCGACCACCACCGAGGCGCAGTCGGTCAGGGCCATGAAGCCAATGTTCAGGCTGGTTTTTTCCGGTGCGTCGCTGCCGTTGACCCAGGCCAGGGGCGTTGCTCGGGGTGCTGTGTTCACAAGGATCCTCGCCCGTACTGAAAAGGCAGTGTGTGGTGAGCGAAGCAACGCATGTGCCAAGCGGCCCGAGGATTTACTGTCATGCCAGCCGTGCGCTGGCTATAATCGCCCCCTCATTCACCCCGAGCCTTGCCCGCCCATGTATACCCTGGCCCGCCAGCTGCTGTTCAAGCTTTCCCCGGAAACCTCCCACGACCTGTCCCTGGACCTGATCGGTGCCGGTGGCCGTCTCGGCCTCAACGGCATGCTGTGCAAACAGCCGGCGGCGTTGCCGGTGTCGGTCATGGGCTTGAACTTTGCCAACCCGGTGGGCCTCGCCGCTGGCCTGGACAAGAACGGCGCGGCAATCGACGGCTTCGCCCAACTGGGCTTCGGCTTCGTCGAGATCGGTACCGTCACGCCGCGCCCGCAACCCGGCAACCCGAAGCCGCGGATTTTCCGTCTGCCAGAGGCAACGGCGATCATCAACCGCATGGGCTTCAACAACCTGGGCGTCGATCACCTGCTCGAACGCGTGCGGGCATCGCGCTACAACGGCGTACTGGGCATCAACATCGGCAAGAACTTCGACACCCCGGTCGAGCGGGCGGTCGATGATTACTTGATCTGCCTGGACAAGGTCTACACCGAAGCCACCTACATCACCGTCAATGTCAGCTCGCCGAACACACCGGGCCTGCGCAGCCTGCAGTTTGGTGACTCGCTGAAGCAGTTGCTCGATGCCTTGGCCGAGCGCCGTGAGCAGTTGGCAGTCACGCACGGCAAGCGCGTGCCGTTGGCGATCAAGATCGCCCCAGACATGAGCGACGAAGAAACCGCACTGGTGGCTGCTGCGCTGATGGAATCGGGCATGGATGCGGTGATCGCTACCAACACCACCCTGAGCCGCGAAGGCGTCGAGCACTTGCCTTATGGCGGCGAAGCCGGTGGCTTGTCGGGGGCGCCGGTGCTTGAGAAGAGCACCCACACGGTGAAGGTGTTGGCCGGTGAACTGGGCGGCAAGCTGCCGATCATTGCGGCGGGTGGCATTACCGAGGGGCGTCACGCCGCCGAGAAAATCGCTGCGGGTGCCAGCCTGGTACAGATTTACTCGGGCTTCATTTATAAGGGGCCGGCGCTGATTCGCGAATCGGTCGATGCGATTGCCGCTCTGCCACGCGCATAAATCGCGGGCATAAAAAGGGCCCCATCAAGGGGCCCCTGGGCCTTCGCCCGCCGCCCGGATGGGGCGTGCTTGGTAAATCGAATTCAGTGTCCTCGATCAGCCAACGGCGTGATTTTCGTTGAGTCTATGGATGCCAGCGGTGCCAGTCATGCCGTCCCAGTTATCACCGCGACCTTCGCGCCAGCCGTTGATCCAGGCTTGGCGAACAGAAGGAAGATTGAAAGGGCAAAGTTCGCGGGATTTGCCGGTGACCCCGTATTGGTAGCCACGTGAATATGCTCTTTCCAACGGATCACGCTTAAGTCTTCTCATAGGGTGTTGCCCTCACTTGTTGACTGTAATGTCCCGTCGGCCTCTCCGAGGCCGGGCAGAGTCTTTCTGCCGGTTTGCGCTCGCTGCCGGCGTGGCGAGCTGAAGGTGCCGCCTCGTTGCGAAGCGGCCTGAGACCATTTCTAACGAATGCGCGTCACAGTGTGAATGATCAATTTGTCATAAGGACGTAACGTTTCTAAGGGTGAAGGGATAAGTAAATAAATGCGACTCAACCTTATTTGTCGCTGAGCCCGCAATGATTGGGGTTTGCCAATCATTGAAGTCATTTCGCCAGCGTCGCTGCGCCATGACAGAATTATTTTGAAATGCGACGAAGGGTCACATCGGCCCCTGCATCGCTCGAATTTTTAATACTGCCTGATGATCTAAGCTGTCTTTGCCCCTGGTGAAGTGCTGGTCGGTCAGGCGGCCCGGTTGTTGCGCTGCACAATTGCGCGCAGGCAGTGGCCACTCGGATGCCTGCTGGAAGGGTGTTCGGGCAAACATCGCGGGGCGATGCGTCGCCTCGTCAGTCAAATAGCCCAAGGCTCTGGAATACTCATGTCGGACCGTTTCGAAATTTACCTCACCTGCCCCAAAGGCCTGGAAGGCCTGCTCGCTGAAGAGGCCAAGGGCCTCGGCCTCGATGAAGTGCGTGAGCACACCTCGGCCATTCGCGGCGCCGCCGACATGGAAACCGCCTACCGCCTGTGCCTGTGGTCGCGCCTGGCGAACCGGGTGTTGCTGGTTCTCAAGCGCTTCAACATGAAGAACGCCGACGACCTCTACGACGGCGTCAACGCGGTTGACTGGGCAGACCACCTGGCGGCCGACGGCACCCTTGCGGTGGAATTCAGTGGCCATGGCTCGGGCATCGACAACACCCACTTCGGTGCGCTCAAGGTCAAGGACGCCATCGTCGACAAGCTGCGCAACCGCGAAGGCCTGCGCCCGTCGGTGGAAAAGATCGACCCGGATGTGCGCGTGCACCTGCGTCTGGACCGTGGCGAGGCGATTCTCTCGCTCGACCTGTCCGGCCACAGCCTGCACCAGCGCGGCTATCGCCTGCAGCAAGGCGCCGCGCCGCTCAAGGAAAACCTCGCGGCAGCCGTGCTGATCCGCGCCGGCTGGCCACGCATCGCTGCCGAAGGCGGCGCCCTGGCCGACCCGATGTGCGGTGTGGGTACCTTCCTGGTCGAAGCCGCCATGATCGCCGCCGACATCGCCCCTAACCTCAAGCGCGAACGCTGGGGCTTCAGTGCCTGGCTTGGCCATGTGCCGGCACTGTGGCGCAAGGTTCACGACGAGGCGCAAGCGCGTGCGCAGGCCGGTTTGGCCAAGCCACCGCTGTGGATCCGTGGCTACGAGGCCGACCCGCGGCTGATCCAGCCGGGGCGCAACAACGTCGAGCGCGCGGGCCTGAGCGACTGGGTCAAGATCTACCAGGGCGAGGTCAGCACCTTCGAGCCGCGGCCTGACCAGAACCAGAAAGGCCTGGTGATCAGCAACCCGCCATACGGCGAGCGTCTGGGTGACGAAGCCAGCCTGTTGTACCTCTACCAGAACCTTGGCGAGCGTCTGCGCCAGGCGTGCATGGGCTGGGAAGCCGCGGTGTTCACCGGGGCACCGGAGTTGGGCAAGCGCATGGGCATTCGCAGCCACAAGCAATACGCCTTCTGGAACGGTGCATTGCCGTGCAAGCTGCTGCTGTTCAAGGTGCAGCCTGACCAGTTCGTGACTGGCGAGCGCCGTGACGCCCAGGCTGAACCCACCGATGCCCGTCGTCAGGAGCCGCAGGCCAGTGAACCGGCGCGTTTGTCGGAAGGCGCGCAGATGTTCGCCAACCGCCTGCAGAAGAACCTCAAGCAACTGGGCAAGTGGGCCCGTCGCGAGCAGGTCGACTGCTACCGCCTGTACGATGCCGACATGCCCGAGTACGCCCTGGCAGTCGACCTTTACCACGACTGGGTGCACGTGCAGGAGTACGCCGCGCCACGTTCGATCGACCCGGAAAAGGCCCAGGCGCGCCTGCTCGATGCACTGGCGGCGATCCCGCAGGCGTTGGGTATTTCCCCTCAGCGCGTGGTGCTCAAACGCCGTGAGCGGCAGAGCGGCACCCGCCAGTACGAGCGCCAAGCCACCGAGGGGCGCTTCCAGGAAGTCAACGAAGGCGGCGTCAAGCTGCTGGTCAACCTCACTGACTACCTCGACACCGGCTTGTTCCTCGACCATCGCCCGATGCGCATGCGCATCCAGCGCGAGGCCGCCGGCAAGCACTTCCTCAACCTGTTCTGCTACACCGCCACGGCCACCGTGCATGCGGCCAAGGGCGGTGCTCGCAGCACCACCAGCGTCGACCTGTCGAAAACCTACCTGGACTGGGCGCGGCGCAACCTTGCGCTCAATGGCTTCTCCGAGCGTAACCGCCTGGAGCAGGGCGATGTGATGGCCTGGCTGGAAGCCAACCGTGACAGCTATGACTTGATTTTCATCGACCCGCCGACCTTCTCCAACTCCAAGCGTATGGAAGGGGTGTTCGACGTTCAGCGTGACCATGTGCAGCTGCTCGACCTGGCGATGGCGCGCCTGGCGCCGGGTGGCGTGCTGTATTTCTCCAACAACTTCCGCAAGTTCCAGCTCGATGAGCACCTGATGGCGCGCTATGCGGTGGAGGAAATCAGCGCCCAGACCCTGGACCCGGACTTCGCCCGCAACAACCGCATCCACCGGGCGTGGCGCCTGCAATTGCGTTGAGGCGACGAGGTACATTGCGCAGCTAGTGGCCAATAGCTATAACTGATGCCAGGGCAAGATAATCCGCAGGACGCTGACGTGACGAGATGGGTGTATGTCCAAGTTTGGCGTGCGTGCGAGGTTACTTGGCCTGTGCACGGAAGGCGTGTCCGCGTGGGCGGTGGCGCTGGTAGCGTTGGTGGCCGGCTGCCTGTTGTCGGCCGTCCTGGCACTTGCCGCGCAGGCGTTCTATAAGCAGCAGTTGCGCCAGCGCTTCGAGCTGCTGGCCAGCGAGCGCTTCAGCCGCATCGCTGAGCGCTTTGACGATCAGCAGCAGCGCCTGGACGGGCTGCGGCGGTTCTTCAGCTTCTCCAACGAGGTTACCCCCCGCGAATTCGAGGGCTACGCACGGCCCTTGTTGCGCCGCACCCTGGCTTACGCTTGGGCGCCGCGGGTCGAGGCCGCGCAGCGCGCCGAATTCGAGCACAGCACCGCTACCTGGTTGGGCCAGGACTATGTGATCCGCGATCAGGATGCGCAGGGCACTTGGCAACCGGCGCCCCTGCGTGATCACTACTTTCCTGTGCGCTTCACCCAGTCGACAGACGCGCCTGCGCTTCCTTACGGGCTTGACCTGGCTGGCAAAGGTGCGCGGCAAGCCACCCTGGCGCGTGCGTTGGAACCTGGCAGCATGGCGGTGTCAGAACCTCTGGCCATATTGGAGACTGGCGCTGTTCGGCCGGCAGCGGATGCACGCGGCCTGTTGATGGTGGCACCGGTGTTCTCCGACGCCGCCCCCCAAGGCGCGGCGGTGGGCTATGTGATTGCGTTGCTCAACCTGCGCGATCTCATCAGCGATGGTTTGCCAGCGGCAACCGATGACAACCTGGTCGTGCGCATCGAAGACCCTTCCGGGCTGAAAGGGCCGGAAGTGGTGTTCGACTCACGGAATGAGGCCGCGCCCCTGGCCCTGGCCAGCAGCCAGTTGCTGTACTTGGCCGATCACCCTTTCCAGTTGCTTATCCGGCCGAGCCAGGCCTTTCTGAAGGCCAATCATTCTTCGGCGGCACTGACCGTCGGCCTGTTGGGCGGGCTGTTGAGCATGCTGCTCAGTGCCTTGCTCTACAACCTGTTCAGCCAGCGCCAGCGCGCCTTGACCCTGGTCGAGCAGCGCACGGCCGAGCTGCGGGTCAGCGAACAGTCCTTGCGCGGTACGCACAACCAGCTGCGCAGCGTGCTGGATGCAGCGACTCAGGTGGCGATCATCGCCACCAACCTCAAGGGGGTGGTCAGCACCTTCAATGCCGGTGCCGAGCGCATGCTCGGCTATTCGGCCAACGAGGCGATCGGCCATTTGCGCCTCGAGGACCTGGTATTGCCCGACGAGCTCAGCCAGCGCGCCCACGCCTTGAGCCTGCGCTACGGGCGCCACATCGCCGGCGGCCAGGCCATGTTTGCCGAAACGGTGCAGGAAAGGGGTGAAGAGCCTGGCGAGTGGACCTTGGTACGCACCGATGGCAGTCACCTTGTGGCCAACATGCTGGTTACCGCCATGCTCGATGAACAAGGGCTGTGGGTTGGCTACCTGGCCATCTGCATCGACGTCACCGAGCGGCGCCGGGTGCACGAGGCGCTGGCCGCGCGTGACCGGCTGCTGGAAAAACTCAGTGCCGAAGTGCCGGGCGGCATCTACCAGTACCGCCTGGATGCCAATGGCCATTCCTGTTTTCCGTATGCCAGCAAAGGCCTTTACGACATTTATGAGGTCGACCTGCAGCAGTTGCGTGAGGATGCCACGGTGGTGTTCGAGCGCATTCATCCCGATGACCTGGAGCGCGTGCGCCGTTCGGTGGGCTATTCCGCCGACCACCTTACGCCGTGGCGCGAAGAATACCGGGTGTGCTTGCCGCGGGCGGGGTTGCGCTGGGTGCGTGGCGAGGCGACCCCGGAGGTGGGTGAGGCGGGATGTACCTTGTGGCATGGCTACCTGACCGACATCTCCGACCTCAAGGGGGTGGAGGAGGAGTTGCGTGCCCTGTCGGTGACCGATTCACTGACCGGTATCCATAACCGGCGCTATTTCCAGGAGCGGCTCAAGGCCGAGCTGGACCGCGCCCAGCGCGATGGCCTGGCGCTGGCGGTGATCATGCTCGATATCGATCACTTCAAGCGCATCAACGACCAGTTCGGCCATGCGGTGGGCGACCTGGTGCTGCGCAGCCTGTGCCAGCGCATCGGCCATCGCCTGCGGCGAACCGACGTGTTCTGCCGGTTGGGTGGGGAAGAGTTCATGGTGCTGTGCCCAGGCAGCGATGCCGAGCAGGCGCGGTTGCTGGCGCTTGAGCTGTGGCAAAGCGTGCGCAACGTCCCGATCGAGGGCGTGGGCGAGGTGACGGCGAGCTTTGGTGTGGCGGGCTGGCGGCCAGGAGAGGGGGCTGACGCGTTGTTGTTGCGGGCGGATGCCGGGGTGTATGCGGCCAAGCAGGCAGGACGGGACCGGGTCGAAGCGGAGTTGACCTGAGCCTCGTGTAGGAGCGGCCTTGCGTCGCGAACGGGCCGCAACGCGGCCCCGCACTTTATGCGTTAACACTGAAATCAGGGGGCCGCTGGGCAGCCCTTTCGCGACGCAAGGCCGCTCCTACCCTCAGTTGGCCGCAGCGCTCGCACCCAGCTTCGGCTGGCGATACAGGTCTAGCAGCACCTGGTCCAGCACCTGCGATGCCCCCCACGGTTTCGGGTCGTTCAAAATCGCCGCCACTGCCCAGGTATGCCCGTTGCTATCACGGCTGAAGCCTGCGATGGCGCGCACGGTGTTCAACGTGCCGGTCTTGATATGGCCTTCACCGGTCATTGCCGTGCGTTTCAGGCGCTTGCGCATGGTGCCGTCCATGCCCACCAGCGGCATGGAACTGATGAACTCGGCGGAGTAGGGGCTCTTCCAGGCAGCCTGGAGCAGCGCCGCCATCTCGCGGGTGCTGACGCGCTCGGCGCGCGACAAGCCGGAGCCGTTTTCCATCACCAGGTGTGGCGCGGTGATGCCCTTTTTCGCCAACCACTGGCGCACTACACGTTGCGCCGCGCGGGCGTCATCGCCATCGGCATCGGTACGGAACTGCGCGCCCAGGCTAAGGAACAGTTGCTGGGCCATGGTGTTGTTGCTGTATTTGTTGATGTCGCGGATCACTTCCACCAGGTCAGGCGAGAAGGCCCGTGCCAGCAGGCGTGCGCTCTTCGGGACGTTCTCGACGCGATCGCTGCCCTGAATGCTGCCACCCAGCTCGTTCCAGATCGCCCGCACGGCACCGGCGGCGTAGGCCGGGTGATCGAGCAGCGACAGGTAGGTCTGCGAGTTGCAGCCATCACCCAGCTGGCCGCTGACCACCACGCTGACACCATCGGCCTGTTGCACAGGGTTGTAGCGCACGTCACCGGTGCACTGCTTGGACGCCACGGCTTTGACCTGGTTGTCGATGCGGATGTTGGCAATCGGCGGTTCGACCGCGATCGTCACCTTGCCGCCATCGTTGCGGGCAACGAAGCGCAGCGCCTTGAGGTTGACCAGCAGCGAGTCGGGTTTGACCAGGAAGGGCTTGTTGACGTCACCGCCGTCATCGTTGAACTGCGGCAGGTTAGGCTGCACGAAGTGGCTACGGTCCAGCACCAGGTCACCGGTGATGGTGCGCACGCCGTTGGCGCGCAGGTCACGCATCAGCAGCCACAGTTTTTCCATGTTCAGTTTGGGGTCGCCGCCACCTTTGAGGTAGAGGTTGCCGTTGAGCACACCGTTGCTCAGGGTGCCGTCGGTGTAGAACTCGGTTTTCCACTGGAAGGTCGGGCCGAGCAGTTCCAGGGCCGCGTAGGTGGTGACCAGTTTCATGGTCGAGGCCGGGTTTACCGACACATCGGCATTGAACACCGTCGCCGCGCCAGGCCCATCCAGCGGCAGCATCACCAGCGACAGCGCGGTGTCCTGCAATTTGTTGGCTTTCAGCGCCTGCTGCACCTTGGGCGGCAGGCTGGTATTGACGGCGGCGGCCTGGCTGGGCAAGGCGAAGGGCAGCAGCAGGCCGGCGAGAACGAGGGGACGGAGCGTTTTGATCATATTCAGTAAATACCCTGCGGCGAGGGAAAAGGACATTGGGGCTGTAAGAGATGATGGCCCCAGAACGTAATAGAACGCGCATTATGCCCCAAGCGTAGCCACGATGGGCCACGTTCGACGGAAAACGCCACCCACAAAAAAGGCCACCGCAAAGGGTGGCCTTTTCAGCGTTCAAGCCGCTGGGTACCGCGCAGGTATCACTCAGCCGCGTTGATCGGCTTGTCCGGATACCAGGCGTCGAGCAGTGGGCTGACTTCGATCTTGGTCAGTTCGCCACGGCCTTTGAGCCAGGCTTCGACGGCAGCGCGTTGTTCTTCGCTGACCGAACCGCGTTTGGCCGAGCACACCAGGCCGAAATCGTCACCGCCTACGTAGTCGAGGCCATTGGCGTCCATGGCTTCTGTCAGGAAGGCATCGAGGAATGCATCGATTGCCTGGTCATCCAGATCTTCCTTGAAGTCCAGGTTCAGCTCGAAGCCCAATTCCTGAAACTCGTCGACACACAGCTTTTTGCGCAGGCGACGGGAGCGGTTAGTGGCCATGAAACAATCCTCTTAGGTAATATCGCCGCGCAGTCTACCAGCTTCGGCGTTTGGCTGCCTTCCTGATTGACGTTCGTCGGTACCTGCAAGCTCTCCAGCCAGGGCCATTTCCACGCGGCGCATGTGCCGTGCCAGCGCCTGACGCCTTAGCAGACGTTGCGGGGTTGTTAAACCCATGTTTTCCAGCGCTTCGCACGCCGCCATCAGCTGCGTGGCTTCCAGCAGGCGTGCGGCACTGAGAATCTTGTGCGCCTGGTCGGCAACGGCGGCGGCGTCGTCGGGGGGCAGGTCCATCAAGATCATCAGGTCGGTGCGCAGGCTCTGGTGCAGCGCCGTGAGAAAACGTTCGCGGTCCTTTGGGTCCGGCCCGACGATCGCGCCCAGGCCATTCAGGTCAAAGGGCTTGCGTCGCCATGGCTGCCGGCTCTGCGGCTTGAGGCCGGCCAGGCGCTGGCTGAGGGTGCTCAGGCTGATGGGTTTGAGCAGGCAGTCATCCATGCCGGCATCCAGGCACTTGCGCATGACCTCGGGTTGCGCGTTGGCGGTATAGCCGAGGATGGTGCAGCGCGGTCGCCCGCGTTGCCGTTCTTCAGCACGTATCGCACTGGCCAGTTGATAGCCGTTCATGTGCGGCATGTTGCAGTCGAGCACCAGCACATCGAAGGTGCCGGCACGCCAGCTGCTCAGGCCTTCGCGGCCATCCCTGGCGCACGTATGGCCAAGGCCCAGGTAGCCCAGCTGCTGGGCCATCAACTGCAGGTTGGCGGGGTGGTCGTCGATCACCAGCACATTCAAGCGTGGATCGGGCACGTCGAGGTTCTCGATAACCGGCAGCCCGACCGACACGGCGCTGACGGTTTGCAAAGGCATCTTAAGGCGAACCTGGGTGCCAACATCCTCCAGGCTTTTGATCGTCAAGGTGCCGCCCATCATGTCGCAGAGGGTTCGGCAGATGGCCAGCCCAAGCCCGGTCCCCGCACGGGCGCCTGGGCTGTGCGGGTTGGCCTGAATGAACGGGTTGAACAGGCGCTGCAGGTCATCGGCGTGAATGCCGATGCCGCTGTCACGCACCTCCAGTTCGAGCATCGGGGAGGAGGGCGTGCCTTCGTCCTGCAAACAGACGCAGATGCGCACCTGGCCATGTTCAGTAAACTTGATGGCGTTGTTGACCAGGTTGGACAACACCTGCTTGAAGCGCAGCGGGTCGAGCAGTGCATGGCAGCGAGCCGATGGCTCGATGATCACTTCCAGCGCCAGGCCTTTCTGCCGTGCCTGGCCATCGAAGATGCGCCCCACCGACTCGACCAGCGCCGCCAGGTCGACCGGTTCTGGCGCCAGTGACAGGTGCCCGGATTCGATGCGCACGATGTCGAGGATGTCGCCAATCAGCCCCAGCAGGTCCTTGGCCGAGTGATAGGCCAGCTCCAGGGCGGAGCGGTCCACCCGCCCTTGGTCGGCGCGTTTGACGGCCAGCTCCAGCATGCCGATGACCGCGTTCATCGGGGTGCGAATTTCATGGCTGATGGTGGCCAGGAACGTGCTCTTGGCACGGTTGGCATCCTCGGCTTGCTGCTTGGCCTGGCGCAGCTCCAGCACCAGCTGGCGGCGGTCACTGATATCGATCCAGCCGCCGATGATGCCTTGTACCTCGCCCAGCGAGTCACGGTACGGCAGTATCCAGTGGTAGATGGTCATTTCCCGGCCTTTGACCCGCAAGGGGCGATCGATGATCAGCGGAGTGCCTGCCGCCATGACCTTCAGGTAGTCAGCGTGGATCTGGCGGGTCTGCTCGCGGTCAGCGAACAGGCTTTCTTCCAGGTGCTTGCCCATGACTTCCTCGTTACAGGCCTGTACAGCCTCCAGGTAACTGTCATTGCAGCTTTGCAGGCAGCCCTCACGGTCACGCACATACATGGGGTGGGGGGTGCCGTTGAGCAGCGCACGCATGAACGCCAGTTGGTCGTTCAATGCCCGCTCGGCGCTTTGCCGCTGCCTGATCTGCAGGCGCAGGCGGGCATTCCAGATCAGTGCCAGCAGCAACAGAAGCGCGGTGCCCAGCAGCACTTGCCAGGCAAGCCGGCGAAATTTCTGCCAGGTGCTGTCGTCATGCAGGCTGTAGCCACGCCAGCGGTTATTGATCACCCCCAGTTCTTCCGGCGAAATGCTCAACAGCGCTTTGTCCAGAATCGAAACGAGAGTCGGCGACTGGTCGCTGGCTGCCATGGCGTAGCTGGCAGGCTCGCTGCCGACCGTGGTGCGTATGACCAGGTCAGGGTTGGCGGCCACAGCATGGTTGGCATCGATCAAGGTGGTGATCACGGCATCCACCGCGCCGCTTTTGAGCAAGGCCATGGAATAGAAGGTGCTCTCGGTTTCGATCCGGCCAATGCGCGGATAGCGCTTGGAGAGCATGACGTCCATCGCGCTGTATCGGGTAATCGCGACCCGTCGGTCCTTCAGCTGTTCCAGGGAGGCGAATTGCCCCTTGTCAGCGAGGCTGACCAGCACATAGACGCTGTCCAGGTAGGGTCGGCTGATTTGCAGGGTCTGCTTGGCCACGCCATCGGTGGTGAGCGCCGCAATTACATCCGCCCGGCCGTCCTTGAGCCGGGCGATCATGTCGGCGATACCGCTGGCACGCTGCACCTCGAAGCGCAGGCCCGTGCGCAGGCGGATGAGCTCCAGCAGGTCGGCAGTGATGCCCCTGAAATAGCCTGAACTGTCGAAGAAGGACACCGGGGCTGCCGTGTCGTCGATCGCCACGCGCATGACGGGGTGGCGTTGCAGCCAGAACTCCTCAGTCTTCGTCAGTTGCAGCTTGCGGTCGGTCAACAGCAGGTCGCTGCCTGCACTCCAGCGCTTGAAGATGCTGGTGCGCAAGGTGGCGGACTGGCTGTCGAGCGTGGCGTTCACCAGCTCCATCAGCAGCGTGTCCTGCTGGCGCACGGCAAAACTGAAGCCGATGGCTTCGTGCTTGCTGAAATTGGCAATGCGCAGGCCAGGCAGGTGGCCGCGGTTGAGTTGATAGTGGGTGGAGATGGTGTCGCCGATGAACACGTCGGCCTGGCCGAATGCCACGGCATTCAAGGCTTGGGAAGACGAGCCGAACGCCAGCAGATGGGCTTTCGGGTAGGCGCTGCCAACCTCCTGCCTTGGCAGGTAGTGGTAGAGCATGCCCAGGCGCATGTCTTCCAGGCCCATGTCCAGTGCGCGGCCTTCGTTTTCACGGGTGACCAGCACCGGTTGGTCAACCGCGTAAGGGTGCGAAAGTGCCAGGCCGTCCGTGGTTGCCTCATAGCCATTGGCGCTGCCGAGCAGGTCGATGTCGCCGCGTTTCAGTGCATCAACGGCAGCCTGACGGTTTGAAAAGCGCAGCACCCGCACCGGCAACTGCAAGGCGAGGCCGATCAGGTTGGCATATTCGGCGGTGAGGCCTTGATAGTCACGCCCGCCACTGGTGATGTCGAAAGGCGGGTAGTCGGGTGCTGAAGTGCCCAGCACCAGCTCGTGACGGCTTTCGAGCCATTGGTGTTGTTGGGGCGTGAGCGAAAGCGGAGCTGGCTTTGCCGGTGAACGTGCCAGCAGTGCGTAGGCAGAAGCGCTGTGTTGGTGGGCCTGGGCCCCAGCGCTGAACAGCGCCAGGGCGAGTAACAGCCGGGCGAGAAGGCGCGCCATGAAACCCTCAGACCAGCGCGTTGCGTTTGGCCATTTCGATCAGGTCCACCAAGGTGTCGACCTGGAGTTTGTGCATCAGGCGCTTCTTGTAGGTGCTGACCGTCTTGTTGCTAAGGAACATGCCCTTGGCGATTTCCTTGTTGCTTCGGCCTTGAGCGAAAAGTTGCAACACCATCAATTCACGGTCATTGACCTGTCGGAAAAGTTGCAGGTCTGCATTGACCGTCTGATTGTGTTTGATGGCCTGGCTGGGGAAATAGTTATACCCGGCCAGCACGGCTTTGATTGCACTGAGCAGTTCGCTCAGGTCTTCTTGTTTGCACACATAGCCTGCAGCGCCCGAGTGCATGCAGCGCACGGCGAACAACGCCGGGGACTGGGCGGTCAATACCAGCACCTTCAGTGGCAGGGACATGGCCTGGAAGCGGGAAAGTACCTCCAGCCCGTCTAGCTTGGGGATGCTGATGTCGAGGATGACCAGGTCGGGCGTGGTCTCTCGAATCATCTGCATGGCATCTACGCCATTGTCCGATTCGCCGACGATCTTGTAGTTCTGATTCTCCAGCAACATACGGACGGCCAGACGGATAACGGGATGGTCGTCGACTATAAATACGGAATGCATGTTCAACTTCCCTGCGGGCGAGTGAGGGTGACGGCTGGCACCTTATCCCAGTTGGAAGTCATCGGGCATGCGAGGAAGGGCTATTAGCCCTATATGGGAAATGGCTTACAGGATAAAACAAATCGGGCTACGCAATGAGCGTAGGAAACTCGATGTCAAACCTTGTTTGGTAACTTTTCATTGATTGTTAGTCGTGTTGTTTATCAGTGACGGGCATAGGTAGGAAGTTTCCTAGGTAGACAGGTGCAGCGAGCGCCTGAGCACAGGCTGCACCTGTCTGGCTCAGGTCGGGCTGGAGCGCCCGGTCATTTCGCGGGCCATTTCGCTGGCATAGCTGTCGGTCATCCCGGCGATGAAGTCGATCATGCGCAGGAACGCGCTGTGCAGTGAGGCGTGCGGGTCCGGTGCATTGTTGCCAATCAGGTCGAGTACACGGCGGCTCTTGAACGACGGTGTGCGGCCGCCGTGCTGTTCGAGGGCCGCGCCGCAGAAGGTGTTGAGGAGGATCTCGAGCGTGGTGTAGGCGCCGATCTCGTGCAGGGTCTTGCGTTTATCCTGGAAGATCTTGTTGCGCGCCATGTCTTTGGCTTGCAGTACGCAGTGCTTGGCCGGGCCGTGCATGTGCTCGACCAGGTCGCCGCTCAGGTGCCCGCCAAGCAGCGCCGTTTGCTGCTCGACGAAGGCGCGGGCGGCGGCGTTGGTCAGGTGTTCGATGGCCTTGCCGCGCAAGATCGCCAGCTTGCGCCGGCGCGAGTCGCGGGGGCCGAGTTGGCGATAGGTCTCCGGCAGGTCGTCACCCACCAGGTCGAGCAGCAGCGCCTCGACTTCCGCATACTGCAGCAATTCCATTTCCACGCCGTCTTCCAGGTCGATCAGCGCGTAGCAGATGTCATCTGCGGCCTCCATCAGGTAGACCAGAGGGTGGCGTGCCCAGCGCTGGTCCTCCAATTGTGGCAGGCCCAGTTTGCGGGCGATCTGTTCGAGCAGTGGCAGTTCGCTCTGGTAGCTGCCGAACTTGTGTTTCTTGTAGCCCAGGGCATCGGCATGACGGGCGCTCCAGGGGTACTTCAAGTAAGTACCGAGGGTGGCGTAGGTCAGCCGGGTGCCGCCGTCGAACTGGTGATACTCCAGTTGGGTGAGGACGCGAAAGCCTTGGGCGTTGCCTTCGAAGTTGAGGAAATCGGCACGCTCGTCGTCGCTCATGTCGTCCAGCCAGCCACGCCCTGCTGCCTGCTGGAACCAGTGGCGGATGGCGTCTTCGCCGGAATGGCCGAACGGTGGGTTGCCAATGTCGTGGGCCAGGCAGGCCGATTGCACGATCATCCCCAGGTCACTGGGCTCGCACCAGTCCGGCAGGCTGTCACGCAAAGTTTCGCCCACCCGCATGCCGAGCGAGCGGCCGACGCAGCTGACTTCCAGTGAATGAGTCAGGCGCGTGTGAATATGGTCGTTGCTGGAGACGGGGTGTACCTGGGTCTTGCGCCCAAGCCGGCGGAAGGCGCCGGAGAAGATGATCCGGTCGTGGTCCTTGTGGAAGGGGCTGCGCCCGAGTTCTTCGGGGCTGTACAGGGCTTTGCCCAGGCGTTCGCGGGTCAGCAGGGTATGCCAGTCCAAGGCTCGATCTCCTGTCGGTCGATGGGCATAGCTTCCTGTGTCGAGAGGCACCATGCAAGCTGAAGGTTGACGCGGTTTTTTGTAGGGGCAGCCTTGTGCTGCGAAGAGGCCGGTGTGGGCTGCAGGTATCTGCTTTGCCTGCACCGGCCTC
>NZ_JAPFCE010000092.1:0-16864 GCF_026240895.1 Pseudomonas sp. DCB_AW | reverse complement strand
GAACGGTGATGACCGTTTTGCCGTCACTCAGGGTGAAGTACAACGGCGCGTGGTTATCGATCGGCAGACCATCTTTGTTGGTCAGGGTGACGGTGTAAGTGATCTCGCCGCCTTCGGTGACCGAAGGGGTGGCGGTCAGCTTGGCGATGACGTCGTCAGTGGTATCAGTCACTTTTACCGACGCTGCGTCGCCCAGCTGCAGGTTCTCGAAGGCACGGCCGTCAACATCGACCGCGGACTTGATGCCCAGGCTGATTTCGCCGGCGTCTTTGTAAACGTCGTCGCCCTGTGCTTCGTGGGTGTACGGCGCGCTGGTTTCACCCGCTTTGATAGTGACCTGAGCGTTGTTACTCAGGGTCACAACCAGGTCGTGGGTCAGAGCGGTGTTGATGTGGACGGTGAAGGTCGGCTTGACGTTCTCAGCAACCGAAACCTGGTCAGCGGTAATGGTGACCTGCACCAAGTCGCCCTGGTTACCGGTACCTGGAGTACCCGAACCCGGTTCGTCCGTCACAGAAGTGGTGACGGTTTCATCACCCAGAGTCAGCTTCTCGAAGCTGTCTGCACCCGAAACCGACTCAAGCTTGTTGGCAATAGCGGCCTGGCCGCCGACGTACACGTCATCGTTAACCGTGATGGTCGCGGTACCAGAGGCACTGTCAGCCGGAATCGTGACTTTTGTGCCGTCGGTCAGGGTGAAGGTCAGTGCCCCGTGCTGAGTGACCGAAAGCCCCTGCGCGTTGGTCAGCGTGACGGTGTAGGTCACCTGGCCGCCTTCCGCCACAGTCGCCTTGTCGACAGTCAAGGTTGCAACGACTTCGCTGATGGTGTCCGAAATCTCGACGGTAGCGGGACCACCGATGGCCAGATGCTCGAAGGTTGCACCCGAAACAGTGGCATCGGTGACGCTCAGCGTCACGGAGCCCGCGTCCTTGATGACGTCATCGCCCTGAGCCGGGGTCTTGTACTCGACTTCGGTCTTGCCGGCCTCGATGGTGACGGTTTCGCCATTCGACAGGGTCACGGTCAGCGGACGGTCCAGCGCCTGGCTCACTTTGATCGTGAAGGATGGCTGCTGGTCTTCAGTGACATTACCGTTACTGACGATGCTTACGGTGACGGTATCGACACTGTCATTGATTACAGTGGACGCTGGGGTTGGGTTCGGCGTCAGCTGCTCGAAGTTGCCGCCAGTAGCGTCCTTGATCGTGACACTTACGGTCGAGCCGTTGTTGTAGACGTCGTTCGCCGGGGTCTGGAAATCAACGCTGCCTTGAGTCTTGCCGGCTTCGACGGTGATGGTCTGGCCATTGGACAGGGTCACAGTGACCGGCGTCTGGGCAGGGTTGCTCAGCGTCACGGTGTAGGTGATCACACCGCCTTCGGTGACCGACGGATTGGCAGTCAGGGTCGCGGTAGTGACATCGACCGAGTCATTGATCGTGGTCTGAGCCGGGGTCGGATTCGGCGTCAGCTGCTCGAAGTTGCCGCCAGTAGCTCCGGTGATGGTGGTGCTAACGGTCGAGCCGTTGTTGTAGACGTCGTTGGCCGGGGTCTGGAAGTCAACGCTGCCTTGAGTCTTGCCGGCTTCGACGGTGATGGTCTGGCCATTGGACAGGGTCACGGTGACCGGCGTCTGGGCAGGATTGCTCAGAGTCACGGTGTAGGTGATTACGCCGCCTTCAGTCACGCTTGGCGACGCAGTCAGGGTCGCGGTAGTGACATCGACCGAGTCATTAATCGTGGTCTGAGCCGGGGTCGGGTTCGGCGTCAGTTGCTCGAAGTTGCCGCCAGTTGCGTCCTTGATCGTGACACTTACGGTCGAGCCGTTGTTGTAGACGTCGTTGGCCGGGGTCTGGAAGTCAACGCTGCCTTGAGTCTTGCCGGCTTCGACGGTGATGGTCTGGCCGTTCGACAGAGTAACGGTCACAGGCGTCTGGGCAGGGTTGCTCAGCGTCACGGTGTAAGTGATCACACCGCCTTCGGTGACCGACGGATTGGCAGTCAGGGTCGCAGTAGTGACATCTACCGAGTCATTGATCGTGGTCTGCGCCGGGGTCGGGTTCGGCGTCAGCTGCTCGAAGTTACCGCCAGTAGCGCCGGTAATGGTGGTGCTAACGGTCGAGCCGTTGTTGTAGACGTCGTTGGCCGGGGTCTGGAAATCAACGCTGCCCTGGGTCTTGCCAGCTTCGACGGTGATGGTCTGGCCGTTCGACAGGGTGACGGTGACCGGAGTCTGGGCAGGGTTGCTCAGGGTCACGGTGTAGGTGATCACGCCGCCTTCGGTGACCGACGGATTGGCAGTCAGGGTCGCGGTAGTGACATCGACCGAGTCATTGATCGTGGTCTCGGCCGGCGCAGGGTTAGGCGTCAATTGCTCGAAGTTACCGCCAGTAGCACCGGTGATGGTGGTGCTAACGGTCGAGCCATTGTTGTAAACGTCATTGGCCGGCGTCTGGAAATCAACACTGCCCTGGCTCTTGCCAGGCTCAATGGTGATCGTCTGGCCATTGGACAGGGTCACGGTGACCGGCGTCTGGGCAGGGTTGCTCAGGGTCACGGTGTAGGTGATCACGCCGCCTTCGGTCACCGAAGGGGTGGCGGTCAAGGTCGCCGTGGTGGTGTCGATGGTATCGGTAATCTGCGTAACCGCCGGCGTTTGCGGCAGGGTCACGATCAGACCGTTACCACCGGTGGTGCCGGTTACGGTGGTCGAAATCTGACCACCGTCGATGTACGGGGTGTCATTGGCCGGGATGGTGACGTTGACGCTACCGCTGGTCTGCCCTGCCGGAATGACGATCACTGCGCCGTTGGCCAGGGTGACGATCAGGTTGGACGTCGGCGCCTGGCCAACTGTCGCGGTGTAAACGATTACGCCACCCGCTTCGGTGATGGAAGGGGTGGCGTTGAGTACAAGGGCGGTGGAGACGTTGGTCTCCGTTGTGGGCGGAATGACCTGGTTGTTGTTGCTGGTGTCCACCGCGCCAACGTCTTCATTGTCCAGCGCTGCGGCAAAGCCCAACGGCCCGGTTGGGAAGCCGATGCTCGGGTCGACCCGGCCTGCGGTCTCCTCAAGCATGACGAAGCTGTGGCCACCGCCCAGCGCACCGCCACCGCCCGCCGCTGCCGGGCCTGCTGCGGTAGCTTCAAGCTCGGTGGTCGGGTCGACACCCGCGGCGATCGCCTGCTGCAGCTCTTCAACCGACGGTGCGGCCTGCGCAGTGGCCTGGCTCAGGTCGGCGCTGCTGTAAGGCGCATCCGCGCTCCACTGGCTGTCACGGCCCAGGTCGAGCATACGGCCGTCGGCCAACTCGAGGGTTACCGCGCCGCCTGGGCCGGTGAGGACTTCCTCACCCGCCAACAGGCGGTCACCTTCGATGAGTACACGCCGGATGCCCTCTGGGGATACCGCAATAACCTGGCCGACAATGCTTTTGACGATGGCTACAACGCTGCTCATTGGACTCTCCGTGTGACCCGATTGGGGTACTTCCCTGCCAGAGCGGCGCTCTTGAAAGCCACTTCAGGCGGAACTGTGTCGATTGATGTGTTGACGATTTTGACGTCAAAATTCCGTCTATAACTGTTTGGAATTAACTATCTGCCAAACTATTGACCTTATACTCGCCATCCTAAACAATCGGCAATGTAATGTCACATTGATATTTGCACCTTTGCCACCCCTTCCTTTAGTACTAATCCAGTGCCCGTCGGAAGTTCGCTCATCGGTCAGATCAGGTGCCATTTTCCAGGCCCTGAAAACCTTCAACCGTGATTCAGGACAACTGCGCCTTCGGGAACCCGCCAAAAATGCGTGCGTCACTGTTTACCGTTCTTCCCATCACCCTAGCCGCCACGTTCGTACAAGCACAATCCTTGCCCGAAGCCATGCAAACAGCCCTTGAGCGCCACCCGGAAATCCAGGCCGGCGTGAATGCTCGCGTGGCCGCGGATTACCAGCTGCGCGCGGCCCAGGGCGGCTACTTGCCGAGGGTCGATGTAACGGCGGGCTATGGGCGCGAAGGTACCGATAGCCCGAGTACCGGTAACCGCTGGGACACACTGAACCGAGGTGAGTCAGCAATCCGTCTTCGCCAAATGGTTTTTGACGGTTTTGCCACGTCAAACGAAGTCGACCGTCAACAAGCCACCGCCAACGCCCGGGCCTACTCCCTGATGGGCACCTCCGAGCGCACCGCACTCGACGTCGCCCAGGTCTATCTGGATGTGCTGTCGCGGCGCGAGATGGTGCGCCTGGCCGAAGACAACCTGAGCAACCACGAACGTATTCTGGATCAGATCAAACTGCGCACCAGCCGCGGCGTCGGCCGCCTGGCTGACTTGGACCAGGCCGAGGCACGCCTGGCCCAGGCGCAAAACAACCTGATCACCGAGAAGACCAACCTGGCCGATGCCAGCACCAATTACCTCAGCGTCGTCGGCCAGATGCCCGATGAACTGAGCGCACCGGCGCCGTTCATCGACCTGCTGCCCGCCACGCTGGATGAAGCCCGCACGCAGTTGGTTGAAAGCAGCCCGGTGCTGCGCTCGGCCGAATCGGACGTTGCCGCCGCAGAAAAACAGTACGAGGCCGCAAAGTCGTCCTTCTACCCCCGCTTCGATGCAGAACTCGGACGAACGGCGGATAACAATATCGACGGCACAGCAGGCCATAACAACGAATGGCAGGCTATGCTGCGAATGAACTTCAACCTGTATGCTGGCGGCAGCAACAAGGCAGACCTGGAGTCCAAGTCGTACCTGTCCAACCAGGCGCTGGATATCCGCAACAATGCCTTGCGTCAGCTCAATGAAGAGTTGGGCCTGGCATGGAATGCTCAGGAGAACGCCAACGCCCAGTTGCCGATCGCCCAGCAGTACGTCGATCACAGCAACCGTGTGCGCAGCGCCTACCAACAGCAATTCAGCCTGGGCGAGCGAACCCTGCTCGACTTGCTCGACAGCGAGAATGAAACCTTCACTGCCCAGCGTCGCCTGGTGGAAGTGAAGAACATACAATTGTTTACTCAGTATCGAATCAAGGCGACCATTGGCCAACTGCTCAAGAGTCAGGGTGTCGTAGCCCCGATGGCCACCGTTGTGCAGAACGATCTGAAACCAAGGGTGAGCCTGCCAGGCCTGAACTGAGGCCCACCCTGCCCCACCCACCGCAAGGATGAAGAGAGCGCCGCGTGGAATCCGAAGTCAGTCGAGTCCAACTCAGCCACGATCCACGCAGTCAGCATGACGATCCCTTGCTGGATAGTCTGCTGAGCCTGTGTGTCCTGCACCAGAAACCTGCAAGCCGGGTCATGCTGACCACCGGCCTGCCGCTGCCCGCGCAGCGCCTGAGCCCCGAGCTGCTGCCCCGTGCGGCGGCCAGGGCCGGCCTGCAAGGGCGGCTGCTGCAGCGCAAACTGGAGCAGATCCCCAGTATCGCCATGCCAGCCATGCTGTTGCTCAAGGAAGGCCGCAGCGCCGTCCTGCTGGGCTGGGAGAATGAAGACACCGCACGCCTGCTGCTCAGCGAGAGCGATGGTGGCGAGGTGCACGTCAGCCGCGAAGCGCTGCTCAGTGACTACAGCGGGCGTGTGTTCTTCGCCCAGCCGCAGCACAAGTTCGACGTCAACCACGGCAACCTCATCCCGCGCGCGAAATCCTGGTTCCGCGACACCTTGCTGCGCAGCAAATGGCTGTATATCGACGCCATCGCCGCCAGCCTGGTGATCAACCTGATCGCCTTGGCAGCGCCGCTGTTCGTCATGAACGTGTATGACCGGGTGGTGCCCAACCAGGCGACCTCGACCCTTTGGGTGCTGGCAGTCGGCATCGCCGGGGCCTACTTCTTCGACCTGATCCTCAAGGGCCTGCGCGGCCTCTGCCTGGACTTGGCCGGCAAGAAGACCGACCTGATCATCTCGGCGACCTTGTTCGAACGCATTGTCGGGATGTCGATGAAGTACCGCCCGGCGCGGGTCGGCAGCTTTGCCCAAAACATCCATGAGTTCCAGGGTTTACGCGACTTCCTCGCCTCTTTGACCCTGACCAGCCTGATCGACCTGCCGTTCACGCTGCTGATCCTGATCGTCATCGCCATCATTGGCGGGCACCTGGTGTGGATCCCGGTCATCGCCTTCCCGCTGGCCCTGGGCATCGGTTACGCCCTGCAGCGGCCGCTGATGGCGACCATGGAGCGGACCATGGCCCTGGCCTCGGAACGCCAGTCGAGCCTGATCGAGACCCTGGCAGGCCTGGATGCGGTCAAGGTCAACAACGCCGAAAGCGAGCGCCAGTACATGTGGGAACAGACGCTCGGCACCCTCAGCCGTCTGGAACTGCGCGTGAAGGTGCTGTCGAGCCTGGCGATGAACATCACCCTGCTGATCCAGCAACTGGCTGGCGTGGCGATGATTTGCGTCGGGGTCTACATGATCATCGACGGCAACCTGAGCATGGGTGGCCTGGTCGCCTGTTACATGCTCAGCGGCCGTGCCCTTGGCCCGCTGGGGCAGCTCAATGGTTTGCTGGCCCGCTATCAGCAGGCCAAGGTGACCATGGTTTCCACCGACCACATGATGGAGCTGCCGCAGGAACGCAACTTCGAAGAGCGCCCACTGAGCCGCCGGGTGCTGCAGGGCAGCATCGAGTTCCGTGGGGTGGACTTCACCTACCCTAACCAGCAGAACCTGGCCCTCAAGAACATCAACCTGACCATTCGCCCCGGCGAGAAGGTGGGCATCATTGGCCGAAGCGGTTCGGGCAAGAGCTCGTTGGCCAAGCTGATCGTTGGCCTGTATGAATCCGACGGCGGGTCGCTGCTGGTCGATGGCGTGGATATCCGCCAGATCGACGTCAGCGAGCTGCGCCACAATATCGGCTACGTGCCCCAGGACATCCAGCTGATGGCCGGCACCCTGCGCGACAACCTGGTCAGCGGCGCCCGCTACATCGAAGACGAAATGATCCTGCAGGCCGCAGAGCTGGCAGGTGTTCATGAGTTTGCCAGGCTGCACCCTGACGGCTATGAGCTGCAGGTGGGCGAACGTGGCCAGAACCTCTCCGGCGGCCAGCGGCAGAACGTCGCCCTGGGCCGTGCATTGCTGCTCAACCCACAGATCCTGCTGCTCGACGAACCGACCAGCGCCATGGACAACACCGGTGAAGAGCGCCTCAAGCAGCGCCTGCAGGCGGTCATCGAAAACAAGACGGTGCTGCTGGTGACCCACCGCGCCTCGTTGCTGTCGCTGGTGGACCGGCTGATCGTGATCGATCGCGGGCAGATTGTCGCCGACGGCCCGAAAGCCGCGGTCATGGATGCGCTGAAGAAGGGGCAGATCAGTGTTGCATAAGCTCGATATGGGGCAATTCAAGGATGGCCTGCGGCGCTACTTCAAAGGCTCCGACTCGCTTGGCGGGCAGCCACTGCCTGAGGTCAACAAGGCGCTGATCGAGGACGCGCCACGGGTGGTTCGCCTGACCATCTGGGGTGTGATCGCGTTTTTCGTGTTCATGATCGTCTGGGCCAGCGTCGCGCCGATCGATGAGGTCACGCGGGGCGAAGGCAAGGCCATTCCGTCGTCCAAGGTGCAGAAGATCCAGAACCTTGAGGGCGGCATCATCGCAGAGATCTACGCCAAGGAAGGGCAAATCGTCGACGTCGGCCAGCCCTTGCTGCGCCTGGACGAAACCCGCTTCGCCTCCAACGTCGGTGAAACCGAGGCCGACCGCCTGGCCATGGCGCTGCGGGTCGAACGTTTGAGTGCCGAGGTCGAAGACCGCCCGCTGAAAATCGATGAAGAACTGCGCAAGGCAGCGCCCAGCCAGGCAGCCAACGAAGAGTCGCTGTACCTGAGCCGGCGCCAGCAACTGCAGGACGAAATCGGCGGCCTGCAGCAACAGTTGGTACAGCGCCAGCAAGAGCTGCGCGAGTACACCTCCAAGCGCGCCCAGTACGCCAACAGCCTGCAACTGCTGCGTCAGGAAATCGCGATGTCCGAGCCGCTGGTGGCCCAGGGCGCGATTTCCCAGGTTGAAGTGCTGCGCCTGCGCCGTGCCGAAGTGGAGAACCGTGGCCAGATGGACTCAACCGCGCTGGCCATCCCGCGCGCCGAAGCGGCCATCCGCGAAGTGCAGAGCAAGGTCGAGGAGACCCGTGGCAAGTTCCGCAGCGAGGCGCTGACTCAGCTCAACGAGGCCCGCACCGAGCTCAACAAGGCCACTGCCACCAGCAAGGCATTGGATGACCGGGTACACCGCACCATGGTTACCTCGCCAGTACGCGGTATCGTCAAGCAGCTGCTGGTCAACACCATCGGCGGGGTCATCCAGCCGGGTAGCGACATCGTCGAAGTGGTGCCGCTGGACGACACGCTGGTCATCGAGGCGAAGATCCTGCCCAAGGACATCGCTTTCCTGCACCCTGGGCAGGAGGCGACCGTCAAGTTCACCGCCTATGACTACACCATCTACGGTGGCCTCAAGGCCAAGCTGGAACAGATTGGCGCCGACACCATCACCGATGAAGACAAGAAGACCACGTACTACCTGATCAAGTTGCGCACCGACCGCAGCCACTTGGGCACCGATGAGAAGCCGCTGCTGATCATCCCCGGGATGGTGGCGACGGTGGACATCATGACCGGCAAGAAGACCATCATGAGCTACTTGCTCAAGCCGATCATGAAGGCGCGTTCGGAAGCCTTGCGCGAGCGTTGAGTCTTACGCAATCCCGGTAGGAGCAGCCTTGTGCTGCGAAGAGGCCAGTGGCAGCACGGAAGATTATCGGTGCCGCCACTGGCCTCTTCGCAGCACAAGGCTGCGCCTACCCGTTCAGCGCCAGGGTGCGGGCTCACCCACCAACTGCCCCTGAATACCACCCACGCCCATTTCCCGCAGCACCAACCTTTCCCCTTCCGTCTCGACCCGTTCAGCAATCAACGGCAGGTCGATGCTGTGCGCCGCGCGCTGTATCGCTTCGATGAACAGGCGCTTGTGTTGTTCATGGTCGATGTTACGGATATAGCTACCATCGATCTTCAGGTACGCAAGGCCCAGGTGCGCCAGGTTGCCAATCATGCTGAACCGGCCGCCAAAGCGCTGCAGCGCCAGCCCGAAGCCATGCGCGTGCAGGCGCCGGGTCAGCTGTTCGAGGGCTGACTGTTCGGGCAATTGCTCTTCGCCGATCTCGAATGTCAGGCGTGGGCCCAGCGCCGCATGCTGGCTCAACAGCTCGTAGACGCGTTGCAGCGCCTTGGGGTCGGCCAAGGTTGCAGCGGACAGGTTCAGCGCCAGCACCTGATCATGAGTGCGCAGGTGGGCAAGCACCTTTTCCAGCACCAGCAGATCCAGGCGTGGCATCCAGCCAAAGCGCTCCAGCCAAGGCAAGAAGCGCCCGGCCGGCAACGCCTCGCCCCGCTCATCGTGCAAACGCGAGATCACTTTGTGGTGCAGTACCCGTTGCCCTGTGGCGCAGTCCACCACCGGCTGGAAGAACAGTTCGAATTGCCCATTGACGAAGGCCTGGTCGAGCCGCTCATGCCAGGCATGATGGCTATCACCGGCCACCGCGGCCGCACCCTGTTCAAGGCACACCCAGCCCGGCGCCGGCTGGTTTTCGGCACGCGCCAGGGCCTCGTCGGCGAGCTTCAGCAATGCCTGTGGCGCATCGCCGGGGGTGAACGGCGCAAGGCCGATGCATGCCACCGGGTCGACATCACTGGCGCCCGTCTCGTGCAGGCTCTGCAGTGTCGCCTCCAGAGCCTGGGCAAGCTGTACCGCTTCTTCATGCACCATGCCCGGCGCCAGCACGGCGAACTCGCCCCCACGGCTGCGCGAGATCAGGTCTTTGGTCTCCGGGTAGCTGGCACAGGTGCGGCGCAGCTGCTCACCCACTGCCTGCAACAGCTGATCGGTGCGCTGCCCGCCCAGGCGCGCGTTAAGGCCTGCCAGGCCCTGAACCCGCAGCAACAGCAAGTAACCGGCGCGCGCCTCTTCCAGATTGCTGACGCGCGTATTCAGTTGCATCTCGAAATAGCGGCGGTTGGACAAGCCGGTGAGGCTGTCCTGGTAGGACTCTGCGCGCAGCCGCTCACTGCGCTCGGCCTGCTCGGTAAACAGTGCCTTGAGCTTCTCGACCATCTGGTTCATTGCCTGCACCACACGGCGCAGCTCAGGGGTGCGCGGCAGGTCTGGCAGGCTGAGGAATTCGCGCCGGGCGATGGCATGGGATTGCTCGACCATGTAATCCAGCGGCCGCAATTGCCGACGCAGCAGCAAGGCGCCGAGCACCGCGCTGGCAGCACCGCACAGCAACAACCAACCCAGGCTGCCCAACGCACTCTGCCAGAGCTTGGCAATGGCGAACATCGGATGGCTGATCACCTCCACCCGCGCCGCCTGCTGCCAGCCACGGCTAACGATGGCATCCCCACCTGCGGCTTCAAGGCCAATGAGGTGGACGAACCAGGCCGGCACCCCCCCCGGGTCGGGCTCGGCGTGGCGCTCCACCAGCACGGCATTGGAGCCCAGGTCGACAACCTTGATGCTCGCATAGTAGCCACTGTCGAAGATCGAGCTGACCATCAGTTCGACCATCGCCGGGTCGTCGATATTAGGCGTCAGCGACAGCGCCAAGGCAGTGGCCGCGTCCTGGGCGTGCGAACGCAACTGGTTGACGTACTGGCTGCGCGAGCTCTCCAGGCTGACCATGAAGCTGCCGCTGAAAGCGACCACCAGGAACAGGCAAATGGCCAACAGCAATTGTTTGAACAGTGACATCTGTGCTCCTTCAGTAAACCGGCTCGGCCGGGAACCCTTCGGCCTGCATTTTCTTCAGCAAATCCTGCCAACGTGACAGGCGCTTGGTATCGCCGACCTTCTTGTTGCCGGCGGCGCCAGTCAGCCACAACCCCTCGCCATTGAAGGCGTACACCGGCAGCAAGTCGGGGCGCTGGCTCGCCGGCTTGATGGCATCCATCAGGCTGTCGAGCACCAACGGCTGAGCCTGTGGGCTGGCATAATAGGTCAGTACCATGTGCGCCCGGTTCTGCCGCAGCGCCTTGACGTAGGTGATGCGCAGCTTCTCGCTGGGGATGCCCATACGTCGCAGACTAAAATACTTGGCAATAGCGTAGTCCTCGCAATCACCGGCCCCCTTGATCAGGGCCTGGACCGGCGTGGCCCAGTAATCGACCTCATGCCACAAGTCGATGTCTTCGACGTAGCGCAATTGCTGGTTGAAGAAGCGATTGACCACTTGCAGCCGTTCTAGCTCACTGCCCTGCTTCTGCGTGGCCATCAGGTTCTGCCAGGCGTCGATACGCCCCTGCCCCGCGCCAAGCGGGCCATACAGCGCCTGCGACTGGCGGCTGATCTGGGAAAAATCCCAATCCGCGTGCAAGCCGCCCAGTAGCAAGCTACCCAGCAGCGCGGCAAGGCCGACACGTCGCACAGCGGTTTTGAACATCCAGGATATCGCCACTGCGAAGACCTGTTCAGACCCGTCGAAAGCAGCGATGGTGCGGCCTGCCAGTACAAAAAACAATGGCACCCTGCAATCACGCAGCCAATGGTCGGGCCATACTGACTTTATGGCTATCTCGTTCTATGTACCGCTTCCTTTGCCAAGCGACTTCATACACCATAGCCGCGGCCTTGGGTCGGCCGCTCCAGTGCGGTCGACGGTTTGACAAGCCCCCTTGCCTGTTACTAGTGTCATTGGATCCAACTTTTCTTATCGTCGAGGCAGACTCCGCGTGGCCGAGAAAATCAAACTGAGCAACGTGCTGGCTAGCGAACAGCTATCCCCACACATGGCACGTGCTGTTATCGAGGAGCGCCTGCGCAGCGCCATTCTTGATGGTCGTCTGCCGCCAGGTACTGCCGTGCGTCAGCAAGAGCTCGCCACCTTGTTCGGGGTCAGCCGCATGCCCGTGCGCGAGGCCTTGCGCCAGCTCGAAGCGCAGTCGCTGCTGAACGTGGAGATGCACAAGGGCGCAGTGGTTGCGCCCTTGATTGGCGAAGACGCGGTGGACACCTACGCCCTGCGTGTTCTGCTCGAAAGCGAGGCCCTGCGCCAGTCCATTCCGTTGCTCGATGCCGATGACATCGCCCGCGCGCGCGGGTATATCCAGCAACTGGAAAACGAAACCCGTCACGCCGAAATCGGCCGCCTCAACCGCTTGTTCCACATGGCGCTGTACAGCAAGGCGCCGAACAAGAAGTTGCTGCGCCTGATCGAGAACGAACTGAACGAAGAAGAGCGCTTTCTGCGCTTCCATCTCTCGTCGATGGGGCTGGGCAAGCTCACCCAGGACGATCACAACGCGCTGGTGGAGGCGGCCAGCGACAAGCTGGTGGATGAAGCGGTCGCAGTGCTTGAGCAGCACTTGAACTCAGGGGCGCGTGTTATCAGGCAGTATCTGGATTCACAGCTAGGGCGATAGCGGGTTCTGAGCGGGATAGCCGGTCACCCGACATCAGCCTGTTGCAAAATAAACGGGCTCCGCAAACAATGAGACTAATTATCATTTATGTCCATTGAAGCCAGCGCCCTCCTCCATGCCTTCCAATGACTCCGTGCAAACGCTCTACAGTGACCACCACGGCTGGTTGCATGCCTGGCTGCGTAGCAAGCTGGGTAACGCCGCCGATGCCGCAGACCTGGCCCAGGACACGTTCGTCCGGCTGTTGCAGCGTGGCGAGCAGGTACAGCTCAATACGCCAAGGGCCTTCTTGCGCACCGTGGCGCGCGGGCTGGTGATCGATCACTGGCGCCGTGAAGAATTGCACCGGGCTTACCTCGAAGCCTTGGCCCACCTGCCGGAAGCCTTGGCACCCTCGGTGGAAACCCGCGAGGTGCTGCTCGAACTGCTGGAGCGTATTGCTCGCATGCTCGATGGCCTCAAGCCAAAGGTGCGCCGCGCTTTTCTGCTGGCCCAGTGCGAAGGGCTGAAACACCAGGCGATCGCCGAGCAGATGGGTATCTCGGTGCGCACGGTGGAGCGCTACATTGCTGATGCGCTCTACCATTGCTACCTGCTGCGCTTTGAAGACGAGCGATGACAGCCGCCGCCCCTTCCGCCAAAGCGGTCAAGCAAGCCATTCAGTGGATGCTCAGGCTACGAGAAAGCGGCAATAGCCCCGTGCTGCTGCAGCAATGCGAGCAGTGGCGTAGCGCACGGCACGAGCACGAACTGGCCTGGCAACGGGTGGTTCACCTGCATCAGGACCTTGACCTGCGCGCCATCCCCGGCGCGGGGGTTGCCCTACAGACCTTGGAAACCAGCCAGCGGCGCCTGCACCGTCGCCAGGCGCTCAAGTTGCTTGGCTGCGCCGCCATGGCGGGCTCGGCGACATGGCTGGCGAAAGACCTCGATACCGTCAGCGGCTGGACTGCGGACTACGCGACTGCCACGGGCGAACGGCGTAGCTTCCAGCTACCCGATGGCTCGCTGATGCAACTCAACACGCGCAGTGCGGTAGACCTCGCTTTCGACGATCAGCAGCGCTTGCTCCACCTCAGGCATGGGGAGCTGATGCTCACGTGCAGTGACGCACATAACCAGGCTCGCCCTCTGCTGGTACAGACGCAAGATGCCCTGCTCGAAGGTTTCGACGGGCGCTTTGTGGTGCGCCAGGAGCGAGACTGCACGCAGGTCAGCGTCAGCCACGGCAACGTGGCGATACACCGGCCGGGGAACGGCCAGGTGCAGTGGATTGCCAGCGGCCAGCACTGGCGCCTGGACGCCCAGGGCGCACAACGCCTGGAGAGCGTGGCCATGGACCCAGCTGCCTGGAGCGAAGGGCTGATCGTTACCCGCGACATGCGCTTGCGCGACTTTCTTGAACAGGTGGGCCGTTATCGCCACGGCTACCTGGGTTGCAGCGATGAGATTGCCGATTTACGCCTGTCTGGTGTGTTCCGCCTCGAGGACCCTGAGCAGCTGCTGCAATTGCTGCCACAAACGCTGCCTGTGAGGCTTCGTCAACGCACGCGCTGGTGGATACGTGTGGAGCAGGTTGCCTGACTTCACCCAAGCGCTGATCTTTTTGGCGGGTTTTGGGCGCCGATCCGGCTAGGACAGTAAGCATCGTCTTCTGCCCTCCCACCCTTCAACGGACTCTTTCATGCCCATCGCCTCACCACACGCACGCCCGTCCAACGAGAATGATTTTCGACCTGTCTTGAATTCAGCAGCTCTGCGCAAAGCAGTCCAGGCAGCTTTGTTCGGCACAGCCTTGGGCATGTCCACCCTGCCCCTCCATGTTCTGGCCGCCGAAGCGCCCCAGGTTAGCCAGCAGTACGCGATCCCGGGTGGGGAACTGAACGATGTACTCAACCAGTTTGCCCGCCAGGCGGGGATCACCCTGTCGAGCACGCCGCAGTTGACCAACGGGTTGCAGTCCAATGGCTTGCAAGGGCATTACTCGCCTGATCAGGCCCTGCGCCAACTGCTCAATGGCAGCGGCCTGGAAGCCGTCAGCCAGGGTGGGCACAGCTACGTGCTGCGGGCCCAGCCTGAAGAGGCCGCATTGTCGTTGCCAGACACCGACGTGCGCAGTTTTACCCTGGGTAATGCCCTAGGCAGCATGGACGGCTACAACGCCACGCACAGCCAGGTGGCCACCAAGACCAGCATGCCGTTGGTGGAAACCTCACAGTCGGTTTCAGTGGTTACCCGTCAACAGATGGACGACCAAGGCTCGCAGACCGTTGCCCAGGCCATGCGCTATACGCCAGGTGTGCTGACCAACCCCTATGGCGCCACGCACCGCTACGACTATGTGGCAATGCGCGGCTTCAACGACGGCTCGGTAGACAACATCTACGTCGATGGCCTGAAATCCATGGGTGACAACGGCACCTACAGCACCATGCAAGTGGACCCGTACTTCCTTGAGCGCATCGACATCCTGAAGGGGCCGTCTTCGGTACTCTATGGCCGCAGCTCCCCAGGGGGCCTGGTGGCACTGACCACCAAAAAGCCACTGTTCACGCCATTCCATCAAGTGCAGGCCACAGTCGGCACCCAGGGCCAGCGTGGCATGGGTTTCGACTTCAGCGGCCCGGTCGATGACGACAAACGTATCGCCTATCGCCTGACAGGTTTGGCCGATAGCGCTGATACCCAGTTCGACCACAACAAGGAAGAACGCTACGCCATAGCACCGGCTGTCAGCATCGACTTCACTGAAGACACATCGCTGACGCTTCAGGCGTATCTGCAGCATGACCCGAATGGTGGGTACCACGGCGGTAACCCGGCAGACGGCATGCTGCACAAGCGCAACGGGCTGCGTCTGTCAGATCACTTCTTTGAAGGCGAGCCTGGGATCGACAACTACGAACGCACTCAGCAGTCGTTCAGCTACCAGTTCGAGCACCGCTTCAACGATGTGTTCACCGCCCGGCAGAACTTCCGCTACCAGGACTCTGACGTCTCGATGGACCAGGTGTATTCCGCTGGCTGGGCAGATGCCGACAGCAATATCCTCAACCGCGCCTATACCGGCGGCGACGAGCGCCTGCACTCCTACATCATCGATAACATGCTGCAGGCAGAGTTCTTCATCGGTGCGGCCAAGCATACCTTGCTGCTTGGCACCGACTATCAACACCGCAAAGCCGACGTGGAATGGCGCTACGGCACGGTCGATGCGCTGGATGCCGGCAACCCTCAATATGGCAATGGCAACCTGCAGGTACTCGGCGAGAACCGCTACCAGCGTCGCCTGCAGCAGACAGGGGTGTATTTACAGGACCTGGTCGAGCTCGACCAGTGGCGCTTCTCGCTGGGGCTGCGTCAGGACTGGGTGAAGGTTTCTGAGGAAAACCGCGACAGCAACACCAAGGTCAATGACGAGCGCACCAAGTTCACCACTCGAGCAGGCGTGCTCTACTTGTTCGAGAATGGCCTGGCGCCTTATGTCAGCTACTCGGAGTCGTTCAACCCCAATACCGTGTCCGACCAGGATGGCCGCCCACTGGCGCCGACCGAGGGCACCCAGTGGGAAGCAGGTATCAAGTACCAGCCGCCAGGCAGTGACAACCTGTTCACCGCCTCGGTGTTCCGCATCGAGCAAGAGAACCTTGCCTCCAAACAACCGAACGAGGAGTTCTATCGCCCTGTGGGTGAAGTTCGCTCACAGGGGCTGGAGCTGGAGGCCCATGTTCAGCTGACTGATAACCTCAAGCTGTTGGGCGGCTACACCTTTACCGACATCGAGTATGCCAAGACGATGCCGAGCCTGGTGTCGACCCAGTTGGACAACAAGGGTAATTCGCCCACCCAGGCACCCAAGCAGATGTTTTCGCTGTGGGCCGACTACAACTTCCGGCAGGGGGCGCTGGACGGCCTGCGGCTGGGCGGCGGGATGCGCTATGTGGGCTATAGCTGGGTGGATGCGGAAAACAGCATGAAGGTACCCTCCTACACGCTGTTTGACGCTTCGATCGGGTATGACCTGGGCAAGGTCGGCCTCACCGGGGTGGATGTGCGCCTGAATGCGAACAACCTGACCAACGAAAGCTACATCACCTCATGTGCCAGCCTGAACTACTGCTACATGGGTGAAGAGCGAAACGTAAGCGCTACGGTCAGCTATCAATTCTGACCGGAAAAGACAAAGCCCCTGTCTGCATCGCAGACAGGGGCTTTGGGTTTGAATCTTGACGATGACCTACTCTCACATGGGGAAACCCCACACTACCATCGGCGATGCATCGTTTCACTGCTGAGTTCGGGATGGGATCAGGTGGTTCCAATGCTCTATGGTCGTCAAGAAATTCTGTAGCCAGAATGTCCAGATGGACAGCCCAGCGAATTCGGATATGCGATATGTGTGGTTACGAACTTTCGGG
>NZ_JAPFCE010000091.1:0-16954 GCF_026240895.1 Pseudomonas sp. DCB_AW | reverse complement strand
CGCGGACGTGAAGCTGTAGGTCAGCCACAGGTTAGCGACGCTGGCCGGTACGTTGACCGGCGTATTGCCCTTGCGTGACACCGATACCCCGTTGACCGCTTCGTTGAACGTGTCGTACTGCGCATCGGGCTTGCCGGCGATGCGGCACGAAGTGGCACCAAGTTGCTGCTGAAAATACCGCAGATACAGCTTGGTGAGCTAGAGAACCGCAAAGGTTCCTTGCGCTTTGGCCACCAGTTTGTCGCCTTGAACTACGTCGGCGTCGACCACCAGCGTGCGCCGCCCGGCGTGCAGCACACGGGCCGTGCACAGCACCTCGCCATCACTGACCGCGCGCATGTAGTTGATCTTGCATTCGATGGTCACGCTCTGTTGGTCGAAACCATGGCTGGCCGAGCAGGCCAGGCCCATGGCGATGTCCACCAGGCTGAAGATCGCCCCACCGTGCAGTTTCTGGCCACGGTTGCGCAGTTGCGGCTCGAGCGCCAGGGCCACTTCGGCAACGCCTGTGTCCAGGCGTTGCAGGCGGCAGCCAAGCAGTTGGCTGAAGGCGCTTTCGACGTATTCGCGCGGGGCGTCCATCACTTCTTCTTCAGCTGCTTGGCGTTGGCGAACAACGACGCCATGGCATTGTTGGCCGGGGCGGCAGTGGCAGTTTCACGCTGGCGCGGGGCCTGCTGCTGGCGATTGCCGCCGTTGCCACGGCCGCCGCCACGGTTGCCTTCGACCTTCTCGCCCGGGGTATCGCCCATGCGCATGGACAGCCCGACACGCTTGCGCGGGATGTCCACTTCCATGACCTTGACCTTGACCACGTCGCCGGCCTTGACCGCTTCACGCGGGTCTTTGATGAACTTCTCGGACAATGCCGAGATGTGCACCAGGCCGTCCTGGTGCACGCCGATGTCGACGAAGGCACCGAAGTTGGTGACGTTGGTGACCACGCCTTCGAGGATCATGCCAGGCTCCAGGTCCTTGAGGTCTTCGACGCCGTCCTGGAAGGTGGCGGTCTTGAACTCAGGGCGTGGGTCGCGGCCGGGCTTGTCCAGCTCTTGCAGGATGTCGGTAACGGTCGGCAGGCCGAAGGACTCGTCGGTGAACTTCTTCGGGTCCAGGCGCTTGAGGAAGCTGCTGTCGCCGATCAGCGAGCGGATGTCGCGGTCGGTGCCAGCGGCGATGCGCTGCACCAGCGGGTAGGCCTCAGGGTGCACGGCGGAGGCGTCCAGCGGGTTGTCGCCGTTCATCACGCGCAGGAAGCCGGCGGCTTGTTCGAAGGTTTTCTCACCGAGGCGGCTGACCTTTTTCAGCGCTGCACGGGTCGCGAACGGGCCGTTGGCATCGCGGTGGGCGACGATGTTCTGTGCCAGCGTGGCGTTGAGGCCGGAGATGCGGGTCAGCAGCGCCACCGAGGCCGTGTTCACGTCCACGCCCACGGCGTTCACGCAGTCCTCGACCACGGCGTCCAGGCCACGGGCCAGTTTCAGCTGGGACACGTCGTGCTGGTACTGGCCGACACCGATGGATTTCGGGTCGATCTTCACCAGCTCTGCCAGTGGGTCCTGCAGGCGACGGGCAATCGACACGGCGCCGCGGATCGATACGTCCAGGTCCGGGAACTCGCGGGCGGCCAGTTCCGATGCCGAGTACACCGACGCACCGGCCTCGGAGACCATGATTTTGGTGATTTTCAGGGCTGGGTATTTTTTGACCAGTTCGGCCACCAGCTTGTCGCTTTCGCGGCTGGCGGTGCCATTGCCGATGGCGATCAGTTCCACCGAGTGCTTGGCGCACAGTGCGGCCATGATGGAAATGGTGCGGTCCCAGTCGTTTTTCGGCGCGTGCGGGTAGACCGTCGTGTAGTCCAGCAGTTTGCCGGTGGCGTCGACCACGGCGATCTTGCAACCGGTGCGCAGGCCTGGGTCGAAGCCCAAGGTGGCGCGCGGGCCAGCCGGGGCGGCCAGCAGCAGGTCGTGCAGGTTGTGGGCGAACACGTTGATCGCCTCGCTTTCGGCGTTGTCGCGCAGTTCGCCGAACAGGTCGGTTTCCAGGTGGGTGTACAGCTTGACCTTCCAGGTCCAGCGCACCACTTCACCCAGCCACTTGTCGGCCGGCCGGCTGCGGTTTTCAACGCCGACGTGGTTGCCGATCATCACTTCGCACGGGTGCAGGGTGCCAGGCAGTTCTTCACCGACTTTGAGCGAGGCGCTCAGGATGCCTTCGTTGCGCCCGCGGAAAATCGCCAGGGCACGGTGCGACGGGGCGTTGCGCAGCAGTTCGTCATGGGCGAAGTAGTCGCGGAACTTGGCGCCTTCTTCTTCCTTGCCAGCCACCACGCGGGCGCTGAGCACCGACTCCTGCTTGAGGAAGTTGCGCAGCTTGTCGAGCAGGGCGGCGTCTTCGGCGAAGCGCTCCATGAGGATGTATTTCGCGCCTTCCAGCGCCGCCTTGACATCGGCCACGCCCTTTTCGGCGTCGACGAAGCGGGCCGCTTCGGTTTCCGGGGTCAGTTGCGGGTCGTTGAACAAGCCGTCGGCCAGCTCGCCGAGGCCGGCTTCCAGGGCGATCTGGCCCTTGGTGCGGCGCTTTTGCTTGTACGGCAGGTAAAGGTCTTCGAGGCGGGTCTTGGTGTCGGCCAGCTTGATCTCGCGGGCCAGTTCCGGGGTCAGCTTGCCCTGTTCCTCGATGCTGGACAGGATGCTGGCGCGGCGCTCGTCGAGTTCGCGCAGGTAGCGCAGGCGCTCTTCCAGGTGGCGCAGTTGGGTGTCGTCCAGGCTGCCGGTCACTTCCTTGCGGTAACGGGCGATGAAGGGCACGGTCGAGCCTTCGTCCAACAGGCCCACGGCCGCTTCGACCTGTTGTGGGCGTACGCCCAGTTCCTCGGCGATACGGCTGTTGATGCTGTCCATGTAAACCACCTGACAATTGTGAATACGGGGGCCGCGCGCGGGTTTGCAGCCCGACGGCACTGGATGAAAGCCGCGCATTATACCCATCGTGACCGGCTTGCGGTGATGGCGCCAAGCCAGCCTGAACGGCCCGGAACTGGCGCCGGGGGAAAAATCTGCTAACAATGCTCACGGCACGCGTTGCAATGGCTACGCCATAATGCGCGGCGATACCAGAGGAGTAATTCATGACCGGCACTGCAAACACCGCTGAAGGTGACAAGATTCTCATCGTCGACGACGATCCGGGGCTGAGCAGCCTGCTGGAGCGTTTCTTCACCAGCAAGGGCTACCGTGCCCGCGCGGTGCCCAACACCGAACAGATGGACCGCCTGCTCGCGCGGGAGGTGTTCAACCTGGTGGTGCTCGACCTGATGCTGCCGGGCGAAGACGGCCTGTCCGCCTGCAAGCGCCTGCGCCAGTCGAACAACCAGATCCCGATCATCATGCTCACTGCCAAAGGCGACGAGCTCAGCCGCATCAAAGGGCTGGAGCTGGGCGCTGACGACTACCTGGGCAAACCCTTCAACCCGGACGAGCTGATGGCCCGGGTCAAGGCCGTGCTGCGCCGCCAGGCACCGAGCGTCCCGGGTGCCCCGGGCAGCGAGGACGAATCGGTCACCTTCGGTGATTACGAGCTGTCGCTGGCCACCCGCGAGCTTAAACGCGGCGACGAAGTGCACATGCTCACCACCGGTGAGTTCGCCGTGCTCAAGGCGCTGGTCATGCATGCGCGTGAACCGCTGACCCGCGACAAACTGATGAACCTGGCCCGTGGCCGCGAGTGGGATGCCCTGGAGCGTTCCATCGACGTGCAGATCTCGCGCCTGCGCCGCATGATCGAGCCCGACCCGTCCAAGCCACGGTACATCCAGACGGTCTGGGGCGTAGGGTACGTCTTCGTGCCGGACGGAAACGCCGGCAAATGATGCCGCGTCGTCCATGAGAACGCCGTTGTGGTTTCCGCAAAGCTTCTTCGCCCGCACGCTGTGGCTGGTGCTGATCGTCGTCCTGTTTTCCAAGGCGCTGACCCTCGTTTACCTGTTGATGAACGAGGATGTGCTGGTCGACCGTCAGTACAGCCACGGTGTGGCATTGACCTTGCGCGCCTATTGGGCTGCCGATGAAGAGAACCGTGACAAGATCGCCGAAGCCGCAGGGCTGATCCGGGTGACCGGCTCGGGTGTGCCGGAAGGCGAGCAGCACTGGCCTTACAGCGAGATCTACCAGCGCCAGATGCAGGCCGAACTGGGCGAAGACACCGAAGTACGCCTGCGCATCCATGCGCCACCGGCGTTGTGGGTCAATGCGCCGAGCCTCGGTCCTGGCTGGCTCAAAGTGCCGCTGTACCCGCACCCGTTGCGTGGGCAGAAGATCTGGAACGTGCTTGGCTGGTTCCTGGCCATCGGCCTGTTGTCCACCGCCTCTGCCTGGATTTTCGTGCGCCAGCTGAACCAGCCGCTCAAGCGCCTGGTGTTCGCCGCCCGGCAACTGGGCCAGGGGCGCAGCGTGCGCTTGCCAATCAGCGATACGCCCAGTGAGATGACCGAGGTGTACCGCGCGTTCAACCAGATGGCTGAGGATGTCGAGCAGGCCGGGCGTGAACGCGAGTTGATGCTGGCAGGGGTTTCCCACGACTTGCGTACACCGCTGACGCGGCTGCGCCTGTCGCTTTCGCTGCTGGACAGTGACAACGAGCTTAGCGATGACATGGTCCGCGATATCGAGGACATGGACGCGATTCTGGACCAGTTCCTCGCGTTCATTCGCGATGGCCGTGACGAGCCGGTGGAAGAGGTCGACCTGGCCGACCTGGTGCGCGAAGTGGTGGCCCCGTACAACCAGCCCGAAGAACGTGTACGGCTGTGCCTGGAGCCGATTCCGCCGTTCCCGCTGCGCCGGGTTTCGCTCAAGCGCATGTTGGGCAACCTGATCGGCAACGCCCTGCACCATGCCGGCAAGGGCGTGGAAGTGGCGGCCTATGTGTCCGGCGACGAGAGCGCGCCTTACGTGGTGCTCAGCGTGCTGGACCGGGGGACGGGGATCGACGAGTCGGAGCTGGAGACGATCTTCAACCCGTTCATTCGCGGTGACCGTGCCCGTGGAGGCAAGGGCACCGGGTTGGGCCTGGCGATCGTCAAGCGCATCGCGGCCCAGCATGGCGGGAATGTCGAGTTGCGCAACCGGTCGGGTGGCGGGATCGAGGCGCGGGTCAGGTTGCCGTTGGGGCTTTTGCTGCCGCGTAATGCGGTGTGATTGTCGGGGCCGCTTTGCGGCCCATTCGCAGCACAAGGCTGCTCCTACAAGGAAACGCGTAACCCCTGTAGGAGCAGCCTTGTGCTGCGAATGGGCTGCAAAGCAGCCCCAACATTTCAGCCCTTACCCTTGGTCCGAGTCTGATTCGGCCCGCCATTCTTCTCCAGGTGCTCGATGATCATCCCGGCCACGTTCTTGCCGGTGGTCACTTCAATCCCTTCCAACCCCGGCGACGAATTCACCTCCATCACCAACGGCCCATGGTTGGAGCGCAGGATATCCACGCCCGCCACGCTCAGCCCCATCACCTTGGCGGCACGAATGGCGGTAATCCGCTCTTCCGGCGTGATCTTGATCAGGCTGGCCACCCCACCCCGATGCAGGTTGGAGCGAAACTCGCCGGGCTTGGCTTGACGCTTCATCGAGGCAATCACCTTGTCACCCACCACAAAGCAGCGAATGTCGGCCCCGCCGGCCTCCTTGATGTATTCCTGCACCATGATGTTCTGCTTCAGGCCCATGAACGCCTCGATCACCGACTCTGCAGCTTGAGTTGTTTCGCACAGCACCACGCCAATGCCCTGGGTGCCTTCCAGCACCTTGATCACCAGGGGCGCGCCGTTGACCATCTGGATCAGGTCCGGGATGTCGTCAGGTGAGTGGGCGAAACCGGTGATCGGCAGGCCGATGCCACGGCGCGACAGCAACTGCAACGAGCGCAGCTTGTCACGCGAGCGGGCGATGGCCACCGACTCGTTGAGCGGGTACACGCCCATCATTTCGAACTGGCGCAGCACCGCGCAGCCATAGAACGTCACCGAGGCACCGATGCGCGGGATCACCGCATCGAAGCCTTCCAGTGGCTTGCCGCGGTAGTGGATCTGCGGCTTGTGGCTGGCGATGTTCATGTAGGCCCGCAGGGTATCGATCACCACCATTTCGTGGCCACGCTGGGTACCGGCTTCGACCAGGCGGCGGGTGGAATACAGACGCGGATTGCGCGACAGCACAGCGATCTTCATGCAGCACCTGTGACAGGGGAAAGGGTGGCCGGAAAGGCCGGTTTGTCTTGTACGTACTTCAGGCCAGGGTTGACCACCAAGTGGCCGTGAATAAGTGCCTTGGAACCCAGCAGCAGGCGGTAGCGCATCTCTTTGCGACAGGCCAGGGTGAACTCGACTTCCCACACGCTATCGCCCAGCGCCAGCGATGTGCGAATCACATAGCGGGTCTGGGCGTGGCCATTGGAGCTCTTGATGGTCTTCATGGTCACCAGTGGCGCTTCGCAACGTCGGTGGCGCAACTGCACCACCGAACCCAGGTGCGCAGTAAATCGGACCCACGGCTGGCCGTCACGTTCGAACTGTTCCACCTCAGTGGCGTGCAGGCTGGACGTACTGGCGCCGGTGTCGATCTTGGCGCGCAGCCCGGCGACGCCAAGGTCGGGCAGGGCTACCCACTCGCGCAGGCCGATCACAGTCAAATGGTCAAATGTCTTCACGAAGCGCACCCAGGGGATAAGGTGGTGAACTGTAAGCACGGCGTGGACTTTTTGCATCCGCAAGATACGGTAGTACAGTTCGATTAAAGACAGAATTCGAGGTAACGGGATGGCACACAAGGCGGAAGAAGACGACAAGGTTCGCCTGGACAAATGGCTATGGGCGGCGCGGTTCTACAAGACTCGGGCGCTGGCCAAGGCGGCCATCGAAAGTGGCAAGGTGCATTGCCGGGGCGAACGCTGCAAGCCGGGCAAGGAACCGAGGGTAGGGGATGAGTTTGTCCTGCGCACCGGGTTTGACGAGCGCACAGTGGTGGTCAAGGCGCTGTCGGTGGTCAGGCGCGGAGCCCCCGAAGCGCAGGCGCTGTATGCAGAAACCGAAGAGAGTGTGCGCCGCCGCGAACAGGCTGCTGAAATGCGCAAGGCCGGGGCGATGGGTGTGACCACCGATGGCCGGCCAAACAAGAAGCAGCGTCGACAGATTCACCAACTGCACGGTAGCTTTGATTAGCTAGGCCCCTAAGGCAGCGCGATCGAGGTAGGAGCTGGCTTGCCTGCGAATGGGCCGCAAAGCGGCCCCCGCTGTTAGCGAACCACCGCCAATCTACCGACCAACGGTAACCTGGCTGCCAGGGCAAACAACGGCGCCGTCCAGCGCATCAACGCCGCACTGCCTTTGGCCGCCAGTGGCGTATAGCAACTCCACCCCAACGCCAGCACCGCCATCAGCAACCCGCCGATGTAGTCGTCCTGGCCCCAATGGGCGCCCGCCACCAAGCGTGGCAGCATGAACACCAGCGCCAGCCCCCAGACCACCAGGTAGTGCATCAGGCGACGGCTGAACACGCTCATGAACAACGCCCAGACCAGCAGCACCGAGGCGTGATCGCCCGGGAAACTCTTGCTGGAGCGGTCCTTGAGTTCCCAGGCCGCTTCCAGGTTCGGGTAATAGTCACTGAGGTGCACGACGTCATCGAAGATCATCGACGGGCTCTTGTGTTGCCACCCCGCAGCATCCACCCACTTGGAAAACAGCGCGCGAATCACCACTAATAGGATCAGGGTCACCAGAAAGCCGAAAAACGCCTCACGCACCTGGCAGGCTTTGAACACCCAGTTGCCACGGATCAGCACCGCCAGAAGGATCAGCCCGACCACGATGTCGAACGGGCGCAGGCTGCCAAGGGTCCAGATGTAGCGCCAGGTGGTGTTGTCGGCCAGCGGCGCATTGAGGCTGTGGAACAGCCACTCGTCGAAAGTCAGGCACAGGATCTGGCCAAAAGGCCATAACCAGAAACACAGTAGAGCGATGGGCAGCAGTGTGCAGGCTGCCAAGGGCCCGAAGGACCACCTTGCTTGGAACAGTGGTCGATTGTCCATAAGATACCTCTATTGCCAACAGGAATCGGAGCGCCTTGTGAGCGCTCTGCCACGGGCTTCGCAGTATTTCGAAACGCCGTGTAACCATTTTGTCATCATTTTTAGATAGCCAGAACCTATGAGCGAATTGCCGGATACCGATTTCACCCAACGTTTCCTCTTCGACGACCGCGATATCCGCGGTGAGTGGGTGGGGCTCGACCGCAGCTATGCCGAAGTGCTGGCGCGTCACCCGTACCCCCAACCCGTGGCCGCACTGCTCGGCGAACTGATGGCCGCCACCGCATTGCTGGTGGGTGCCTTGAAGTTCGACGGCCTGCTGATCCTGCAGGCGCGTTCTCAGGGGCCGATCCCGCTGCTGATGGTGGAATGCTCGGGCGAGCGCGAAATCCGCGGCGTGGCCCGTTACGAAGCCGATCAGATTCCTGCCGACGCGACCTTGGCGCAGCTGATGCCCGACGGCCATCTGACGCTGACCATCGACCCAGTTAACGGCCAGCGCTACCAGGGGACCGTGGACCTGGACGGTGCCAACCTGTCGGAGTGCTTCACCAATTACTTCGTTCAGTCGCAACAGCTCAACACTCGTTTCTGGCTCGATGCCAAAGATGGCAAGGCCCGCGGCCTGCTGTTGCAGCAATTGCCACGTGATCGCCAGCCGGACGACGAAGAGCGCGAGGACAGCTGGCAGCACGTTGTAGCCCTGGCCAAAACACTCAAGCCTGAAGAGTGGCAAGAAGACAACGAAACCTTGCTGCACCGTCTGTACCACGAAGACGCGGTGCGCCTGTTCGACATCGAACCCCTGCGCTTCCACTGCAGCTGCTCGCGCGAGCGCTCCGGCAATGCGCTGGTCAGCCTCGGCGAGCACGACGCCAAGCAGTTGGTCGAGGAGTGTGGTGGCAAGGTGGAGATCGATTGCCAGTTCTGCAACGAGCGCTATTTCTTCGATGCAAGCGATGTGGCGCAACTGTTTGCGGGTGGCGGCACGGACACGGCCTCAGAAACTCGCCACTGAAACGATTAATTGCAGGGAAATCTCCTGTCTAATTGCGCAAAAGCGCGGTTACGACAGGAGGGGCCTACTTTTTTTGGGCTTTTCTGGCATAATCCGGCCACTTTTTTCGCTGTAGTAGTTTTTTACAGACAACTACAAAACGTTTGGAGCACTCGGCCTCGGGCCGGATGGGGTATCTCATGACGCAAGCCAACAACACCGTGTACACCGACCTGAGCGTCGATGAGCTGGTAAAAGAAGCGCTGCAACGCGGTGAAGGCGTACTAGCCGATACCGGCGCACTGGTCGTTGAGACTGGGCACCGTACTGGCCGTTCGCCGGCTGACCGTTTCATCGTCGAAGAACCTTCCACCCAGGATGCCATTTCCTGGGGCCCGATCAACCGCAAGTTCCCGGCCGACAAGTTCGATGCCCTGTGGGACCGCGTCGAGGCGTTCAACAACGCCCAGGATCACTTCGTTTCCTACGTTCACGTAGGGGCGGCCGCCGAGCACTACCTGCCGGTGAAGATGACCACCCAGACTGCCTGGCAGAACCTGTTCGGCCGTTGCCTGTTCATCAACCCTGAACAGTTCAACCCGGCTGGCCGTGACCAGTGGCAAGTGCTCAACGTTGCCAACTTCGTGTGCGAGCCTGAGCGTGACGGCACCAACTCCGACGGCTGCGTCATCATCAACTTCGCCGCTAAGAAAGTGCTGATCGCTGGTATGCGTTACGCCGGTGAAATGAAGAAAGCCATGTTCTCGGTGCAGAACTTCTTGCTGCCGGCCGCTGACGTGCTGCCAATGCACTGCGCTGCCAACATCGGCGAAGAAGGCGATGTGACCCTGTTCTTCGGCCTGTCCGGCACCGGCAAGACCACCCTGTCGGCCGACGAAAGCCGTTACCTGATCGGTGACGACGAGCACGGTTGGGGCGAAGGCGTTGTCTTCAACATGGAAGGCGGCTGCTACGCCAAGTGCATCGACCTGTCCGAGAAGAACGAGCCGGTCATCTGGAAAGCCATCAAGCATGGCGCAGTGCTGGAAAACGTCGTACTCGACGCCAACAAGCACGCCGACTACACCGACGTCAGCCTGACCCAGAACAGCCGTGCGGCCTACCCGCTGGAGCACGTTGCCAAGCGTTCCGAAGCGAACCTGGGTGGCGAGCCTAACGCGGTCATCTTCCTGACCTGCGACCTGACTGGCGTTCTGCCTCCGGTTTCGATCCTGAACAACGAACAGGCTGCTTACCACTTCCTGTCCGGTTACACCGCGCTGGTCGGTTCCACCGAAATGGGTTCGGGCGGCGGCATCAAGTCGACCTTCTCCACCTGCTTCGGCGCGCCGTTCTTCCCGCGTCCGGCTGGCGAGTACGCTGAGCTGCTGATCAAGCGCATCAACGGCTTCAACTCCAAGGTTTACCTGGTCAACACCGGCTGGACCGGCGGTGGCTACGGCGTTGGCAAGCGTTTCAGCATTCCGACCACCCGTGCTGTGATCGCTGCGATCCAGAGCGGTGCACTGGTAGGCGCCGAAACCGAGCACTTGGACATCATCAACCTGGACGTGCCAAAAGCCGTTCCGGGCGTCGACACCGAGCTGCTCAACCCGCGCACCAACTGGGCTGACAAAGCCGCTTACGACGAAGCGGCCAAAGGCCTGGCCAAGCTGTTCATCGAAAACTTCAAGAAATTCGAAGTTTCCGACGCGATCAAGGCTGCTGGTCCACAGCTGTAAGCTGCTAGCAGTTGCAACGACAGAGCCGCCCTCAGGGGCGGCTTTTTCGTATGTGAATCAAGGCCATTTTTGCCGTGCATGCAGAATACGGATGATCTCAACGCACTCGCCCGAGACGCGGTAAATCATCACATAGTTAGGCCGTACCACGATTTCTCGAGTTTCTGGGTACCTGCCCTTTCTGTACAGAGAAGGATTGTGTGCAGCGCGCCTGGCTTTCTCCCTGAAGGATTCGTCCAGCATGATGGCCGCTTCAGGGTTATCTTGCGCAATATGGTCCATGATGCGAAAACGGTCTTTACGTGCCATCTGACGCCATACCAGGCGCATCAGCGAATTTTGGCCCTGAGCGCAGCGCGGTGTGCGGCAAACAGTCGTTCCGCTTCTTCATCCTCCATAAGCGGTGAAGTATCGTTCAGGCTTGCCTCGACCTGTTCAGTAAACCAAGCCTCATAGGCTGCGGCCTCATGGGCTTTTTTGAGGGCCTGGGCACGATCCGGCCGTTGATAGGTACTCGTTTGCACAGGATCAAACGTGGATGCATCGACTTCGAAATGCTCAATACCCAGATCGAGCAGGTAAGTCACCAGGGTTTCGAATTTCTTGAACAGCCTCACGTTGCCGCTGCGTTGGGCGGTCAGAATGTGTTCCTGCTGATTGATATCGACCTGAACGGCCCAGCCTCCCGGTTGGCCGACGATGTGAGTGGCGTTGATGCGTCCTGCTTCAGCCAATCGGCTCAGGTTGGCATGGTCTACTTGATGAGTGGGCACGGGTGTTTTTCTCGGTTTCATCGGGATAAACCATGCTATGCAATCTATAGTTGATTGCGACTATATGCCTTCCGATATTGTTGTGGGAAGCTTCCTTCTGGTGTCATCAACTGTGGATAACTAATGACCGAATCTCCTCAGCGTTCCGCATTCACCCACTTCCACCCCATCCTCACCCGCCCGCAAGACAACGACCACAACGGCCATATCGCCGGTGCCACCGTGCATGGCTTCTTCGAAACCGCTATCCAGGCGTTTCTGGTGGAGCAGGCCGAATTCGACCTGCGCGAGGGTGCGCTGGCGGCGTTTGTGGTCAGTTCGGCTGCAGACTTCTTCGCCCTGCCGGGCTTTCCGGATGTGCTTGAGGTGGGGCTGGGCGTGACGCGCCTGGCGGGCAGTACCGTGGAGTACCGGTTGGCCCTGTATCGCCCGGGTGAAGCAGACGCCTGTGCGGCGGGGACGGTGGTGCAGGTATTCATCGAGCGGGCAAGCGGCCGGCCTGTGCCGTTGCCTGAGGCGCTGCAGGCAGTGCTCGCTGGCCTTCAGCTGGGGCAACAGGCATAAAAAAGCCCCGCCGGTGCGGGCGGGGCTTTTGTTGCCAGGGCTGGGCCCTCAGGCATTAGTCGCGCCAGTGGCGCTTGTGCTTGCGGTGGCCGTAATGGTGGCCACGGTCGTAGTGACGGCGGTCGTCATAGCTGCGACGGTAGCGACGATCGTCATGGCGCTCGTCTTCGTCGGCCTTGTTACCCATGTAGTTACCCAGCGCGCCACCGGCACCACCGCCGGCTGCTGCACCAATGTAGCTACCGGTGGTACCGCCCACGGAGCGACCGACCACGTTACCGCCTGCAGCGCCCAGCGCGCCACCGATGGCGGCTTCGCCACGCTGGCGTTTGTCGGCACCCAGTGCACCGCCGGCGGCGCCGCCCAGGCCGGCACCAATCGCGCCGCCTGTGCTACCACCGATGGAGTTGCCCACGACGGAGCCGAGTACCCCACCCAATGCGCCGCCAATGCCGGCCTCGGTATTGCCACCGGCCATGGCAACGCCGCTGAGCAAGCTGAAAGACAACAACAGAATCGAGGAGTACTTCTTCATCAAGAGAGCCTCATAGGGATGACGAGGCGAATTTGAGGCTCTGGAGCGCGGCTGGCAATTGAAATCCGACGAGTAGCACGAGTTGTACACAATTCTCTAAGTTACTGTATTTGCTGTGAAACTTAATCGTTTTTTGGCTGTCAGAGGTACTTATGACAAAGCCCTGAACCGTTGCGGAACAGGGCTTTTTTCGTTTTTGCCGGTTACGTTCCGCGCAGTCATACGCTGGCTTTGTAGGAGCGGCCTTGCGTCGCGAAAGGGCCGCAAAGCGTCCCCAGCAATATTTGCGGCGACGCCGAAATTGGGGGCTGCTGCGCAGCCCTTTCGCGACGCAAGGCCGCTCCTACAATGATTGTGCAGTGAATGTCAGATAATCCGATTGTTATCCCGCGCCCGCTCAAGCTTGATGGCAATGAACTTGGACGTCGGCGTATGGCTGCCATCGCCAATGCTCTCAAGCGGCACCAGCGGGTTCACTTCGGGATAGTAAGCCGCCGCTTGCCCCGCCGGGATATCGAAGGCCAGCAATGTGAAACCATGCACACGGCGCACATGCTCATCCCCCCACAGCGAAACGATGTCGACCTTCTGCCCCGGCTGGAACCCCAGGCGGACGATGTCGGCCTCGTTGGCGAACAGCACTTCACGCTGGCCACGCACGCCGCGGTAGCGGTCATCCAGGCCATAGATGGTGGTGTTGTACTGATCGTGCGAGCGCATCGACTGCATGATCAGGTCGGGCAACTGGCCGCTGGCCCGCACCCTTTCATCAAGCAAGGTATCCGGCAACAGGTTGGCCTTGAAGTTGGCGCGGCCGGTAGCGGTCTTCCATTCGCGGCTGGCGGCGCTGTTGCCCAGGTAAAAACCACCCGGTTCACGCAGGCGTTCGTTGAAGCCGCTGAAGCCGGGGATGGTGTCGCCGATCAGGTCGCGGATGCGGTCGTAATCGGCCACCAGCCAGTGCCAGTCGACCGGTTGTTTGCCCAGGGTGGCGGCGGCGATACCGGCAACCACCGCAGGCTCCGAGCGCATCTGTGTCGACAGCGGTTTCAACTGGCCGTTGGAGGCGTGGACCATGCTGAACGAGTCTTCCACAGTCACCGCTTGTGGGCCATCGGCCTGCAGGTCGATGTCGGTACGGCCCAGGCACGGCAGGATCAGCGCCTGCTTGCCGTGGACCAGGTGGCTGCGGTTGAGTTTGGTGCTGATGTGCACGGTCAGTTCGCAGTTGCGCAGCGCCTGCGCGGTGCGCTCGGTGTCTGGCGTGGCTTGGGCAAAGTTGCCGCCCAGCCCGATGAACACCTTGGCGCGGCCGTCGAGCATGGCGTGGATGGCTTCGACGGTGTTGTGGCCGTTGTGCCGCGGCACGGGGAAGTTGAAGCGCTTTTCGATGGCGTCGAGCAAGGCCACCGGCGGGCGCTCGTTGATGCCCATGGTGCGGTCGCCCTGGACGTTGCTGTGGCCACGCACCGGGCACAGGCCGGCGCCTGGCGCGCCGATGTTGCCGCGCAGCAGCTGCAGGTTGACGATTTCCTGGATGGTCGGCACCGAATGGCGGTGCTGGGTGATGCCCATCGCCCAGCACATGATCACCCGCTTGCCACGGCAGTACATGCGCGCGGCCAGCTCGATGTCGGCCAGGGTCAGGCCGGATTGCGCCTGAATGTGTTCCCACGAAGTGGCGTCGACCACGGCCAGGTAGTCATCGACGCCGTGGCCATGCTCGGCAATGAAGGCGTGGTCGAAGACCGCAGGCTCGCCCTTGGCCTGGGCTTCACGTTCCCACTGCAGGACGAACTTGGCCATGCCACGCAGCAGCGCCATGTCTCCACCCAGAGCCGGGCGGAAGAACGCAGTGTTGGTCGGCCGGTCGCTGTTGGTCAACATCTCCAGCGGGTTCTGCGGGTGCTGGAAGCGCTCCAGGCCGCGCTCTTTCAGCGGGTTGACGCACACCACCTGGGCACCGCGTTTTACCGCATCGCGCAGCGGGTCGAGCATGCGCGGGTGGTTGGTGCCCGGGTTCTGGCCCCAGACGAAGATCGCATCGGCATGCTCGAAGTCGTCGTAGGTGACCGTGCCCTTGCCGACGCCGACGCTCTGCCCCAAGGCCACGCCGCTGGCTTCGTGGCACATGTTCGAGCAATCCGGGAAATTGTTGGTGCCGTAGGCGCGCACGAACAATTGGTAGAGGTACGCGGCTTCGTTGCTGGCACGGCCCGAGGTGTAGAACTCAGCCTGGTCAGGGGTTGCCAGGTTGTTCAGTTCGCGGGCGATCAGGGCGAAGGCCGCCTCCCAGCTGATGGGCTGGTAATGGTCGCGTTGCGCGTCGTAGACCATCGGTTCGGTCAGGCGCCCTTGGTACTCCAGCCAGTAATCGCTTTGCTCGCGCAGCGCGCTGACGCTGTAGCGGGCGAAGAAGGCGGCATCGACGCGGCGCTTGGTGGCTTCCCAGTTGACTGCCTTGGCGCCGTTCTCGCAGAACTTGACCATGCCGCTTTCCGGCGAATCGCCCCAGGCGCAGCCAGGGCAGTCAAAGCCGCCATTCTGGTTGGTCTTGAGCAGGGCGCGAATGTTCTTCAGCGCATTGTCGCTGCCTACCCAGGCCTTGGCCACGCTGCGCAACGCCCCCCAGCCACCGGCGGGGCCGTGGTAGGGCTTGTAGCGAGGGGAGGAGGCTGGGGCGTTGTCCGGGAGGTGCTGGTACGAGGTCACGGCTGTTACGACTCCGCCGCTGGGCTGTAGACCCGCGGTGCGCTGTGCTTGGGCAAGTGGATGAGGTTGAGGTTGTGCTTGCGTGCCCATTGCAGGGCAAGGCCGGTGGGCGCCGACAGGCTAACCAGGGTCTGGATGCCGGCACGCAGGACCTTCTGGATCAGCTCCAGGCTGCAGCGGCTGGTGACGATGGCCAGGCCGCCTTCACTGTCGATGCCTTGGCGCAGCAGGGCGCCGATCAGTTTGTCGAGGGCGTTGTGCCGGCCAATGTCCTCGCGGCCGAGCAACAGCTCGCCGTTACGGTCCATGAACAGTGCCGCATGCACCGCGCCGCAATGCTGGCCTAGCGGCTGGAAGGCGTCGATGCGCTGGCGCAGGCCAGCCAGCCAGTGCGCGGGCGGCAGTGGCGCGCCGGGCAGTTCGGCAAGCTCTGGCAGTGCCTGCTCCAGGGCTTCGACCCCGCACAGGCCGCAGCCGCTGGTGCCGGCCAGTTGGCGGCGCTGGTTTTTCAGGTTCCAGAAGGCGCGGCTGGAGATTTCCAGGTCGGCGTACATCGTCGAACCGCTGCCAGAAAGCTTGAGGTCATAGATTTCTTGGGTGCCTTCGACAATCCCGCTGCCGACGCTGAAACCGACTGCAAAGTCTTCCAGGTCGGTCGGGCTCACCAGCATCACGGCCTGATTGAGGCCGTTGAAGGCGATGGCCAGGGCGACTTCTTCGGCCAATGGCGTGCTGGCACGCTCGGCGTCGCTGAGCTGGACGTACTCGTAGGTGTTGCTGGCGGCGGGCAAGGCCAAAGGCGATGAGGCCGCGCAGACCGGAGGTTTGCTGTTCATCGGGGCTGACTACCGGCGGCTTTTTGATAGCACAAGCCTAGGCCTGTGGGCCGGTCACGTCTAATCGCTAGGGTCTATGCCGTGATAGACCGCGTCGATTGGTCGCACTGGGGCAGGGTGGGCAATCCTGGCCTAGACTCCTGGCTCCGAGGTTTTATCAACAAGGAGAACGCAATGAGCCTGTTCAGTTTCGTGAAGGAAGCCGGCGAGAAGTTGATCGACCTACTGACCCCCGGCAATGCCAATGCCGAGGAGCAGTTGAAGAAACACGTGAAAGACGTCGGCCTGGGTAATCCGAACATCACCGCCACTGTAGAGGGCGACAAGATCATCCTCAAGGGTGAGGTGGCCAGCCAGGAGGAGAAGGAGAAGATCATTCTGGCGGCGGGTAACATCAGTGGTGTGGCCAGCGTTGACGATCAGATCACCGTAACAGGGCCAGTCGTTCAGGCTGCGCGGTTCGTTACCGTGAAAAAGGGTGACACCCTGTCAGCCATTGCCGTAGTCGTGTATGGCAACGCCAACCAGTACAACAAGATCTTCGAGGCCAACAAGCCGATGCTCGAGCACCCGGACAAGATCTACCCGGGGCAGGTGTTGCGCATTCCGGACTGATCTTTACTGCCCGTACCGCAGGGTAGCGCATCAGCCTGTAGGAGCAGCCTTGTGCTGCGAAGAGGCCGGTATGGCCAGAGTATGTCTTTTGCCATACC